>CAMDKO010000017.1 GCA_945901155.1 Pedobacter schmidteae | reverse complement strand
AGAGGCAGTATTGATGATTACAGGCTTTGCAGCGTACTCGCCCGTATCGGGCTTGCCTACATGTTTGCAAATATCATTTACTTATATAGCAAACAAACAGCACAGGCAATCTGGTTTGCAGTTCTTCTGGTAGCTTACTGGCTGCTTTTAAAATTCAACTCCGCGCCCGGATTTGCTCCCGGCGATCTTAGCATGGAAGGTAATTTTGCATCCTATATTGATCGTTCAATCCTTCCCGGTAGGCTGTACCTCAAGATACATGATCCTGAGGGGCTTATGTCACTTATCCCATCCATCAGTACTGCCCTTCTGGGTATCATGACCGGTAGTCTACTCAAAAACAGTCCAAAAACAAAAAAAGAAAAGGTGGTTTATATGGCTATAACGGGTATACTATTTATTTTAATAGCGCTGATATGGAATCTGGATTTTCCAATAAACAAAAATCTGTGGACGAGCTCATTTGTAATGCTTGTTGGTGGACTTAGCCTGATTCTACTATCTCTATTCTACTATATCATTGATGTTCTGGGGTATAATAAATGGGCGTTCTTTTTCAAATTGATTGGCATGAACTCCATTTTAATTTATGTTTCAGGACGCGTCATTGATTGGGAGTATGCCAATAATGGCCTCTTTACCTGGCTATTTCAACTTAGCGGCGAACCGTATGATGCTGTAGTAAAGGCATTATTTTATGTTTTTGTACAATGGGGGTTCTTATACTTTTTGTATAAAAAGAAGGTATTTCTGAGGGTTTAGAATATAATTTGCCTTTTCGGGATATATTTAGTTTGAATACGACCAATTTTCAGGCATGTATAGCTGGAATACACAGGCTACTAGTTCATGAATTAGCGTATTAATAAAGGTCTTTTTAAAATTACAAACCCGGTATTTAGAATCAAATAGTAGGTTTATATTAAGAATAAGCTGAAAAGGTGTATTTATTAATTGACTGCAAACAGAAATAAGACCAGAAAATGTTTCATTGATAGCCTCAAGTGTCGTAAAGCATGAGTAAGCTGGTTTTCAACAGTCCGCTTTGATATATCCAGGCGCGTAGCAATTTCATCATTAGAAAGCTGCTCTCTGCGGCTTAAAGTGAATATCTCTTTACAGCGTCTTGGGAGTTCTGCTAATTCTCTTTCCACACTTTTTTCAAGGTCCTGATAACGAATATTCAGTTCTCCATCATTCATGCTTACACGACTCGAATACTCAAGCTCTTCCCGGTATTCAAGAGAGTTTTTCCTCGCATTTTTTACATGACGATATACATGATATCGGGCAGATGCAAGAATATAAGCCTTAAATGATTCTATTTGTAATTTTTCACGCTTCAACCAAATATTAAGAAATATATCATGTACAATTTCAGAACACACTTCACGATCAGAACAAACAGAAAATACAGTGGCATATAACATTTCCCAATACCTGTCAAAAAGGGTATTAAAGGATGCTGAATCTCCTTCCCTCATCCGGTTCAGTAAAATAGTATCAGAAAGCATTTTATCCGACATTTAAACTAAAAAATTTGATATATCCTTGAATTCCAAACATACATTCTACATATTAAGGGTATTTAAATTTACTATTATTAAATAAACAAAAGAATCTGACTAATCATTGATTTCAAAAAAAGAATATTCGCCGAAAATCTTTTCAAAAAAGCCAGATTGAATAGCTTGATGTTTATCAACGGTTAATTTAAGACATCACAGGATAATATTCTTGATTTTTTTATACTTTTCATGTGTGTACCAATCAAAAAAAGACTCTAAAGATATAAGAATGAACAGAGAAGAATATAACAGCCTTTACGAAAAATACCTTGCAGGCAAATGCAGCGTAAATGAACAAGTTGAACTTGAAAACTATCAGGATAGTTTCAAGCTCAAGGAGCAGCAATGGGATAGTAGAACTATGGGGAATTCTGAAGAAATAAAACAATCTATTCAGGAAGATTTAAATTATAGTATTCAGGAACATTCTAAAAACCGAATATTCAAAATTAGGGCATGGCAATCAACTGCCGCTGCAATTTTGATTCTTTTAACAGCTGGTATTTACTATTATCAAACTTCGTCAAAGCCTATTATTGTAAAAACTAAAATTCCACGGTTCAAAAACGACGTGGCACCCGGAAATAATAAGGCAATATTGACATTAGACGATGGTTCAAAAATAGATCTTGATGATGCAAAAACTGGCATTCTTGCAAGCGAAAGCAATATTGATATTAAAAAAACAGGTGTAGGTCAGTTAGAATATACTGCAGGCACTCAAACTGTGAAAACAGTTAAGTACAATATCCTGAGCACCCCCTTGGGAGGAGAGTACCAGCTTGTATTACCAGACGGTAGTAAAGTTTGGCTTAATTCAGGATCAACACTTAGGTTTCCGACTGCATTTATTGGTTCAGAACGGATAGTTGAGCTCAAGGGTGAGGCCTATTTTGATATAGCTAAAAATCCCAAAATGCCCTTTTTGGTGCGTACGAATAATGCAATGGACATCAAGGTATTAGGTACTCAATTCAACGTAATGGCCTATGATGATGAGAAAAATATTAACACTACGCTGATCGAGGGATCTGTAGAAGTTTTAAAAGAATCAGGAAAAACCACCCTGAAGCCAGGTCAGGAAGCAATTCTAAATAAAAGATCAGGAAATATCAAAGTTGCATCGGCAGATCTTGAACAGGCTATAGCATGGAAAAATGGCTACTTTATTTTTTACAATGAAAACATAGAAAGTATCATGCGTAAAGTTTCACGCTGGTATAATGTAGATATCGTCTATCAGGGCAACTTAAATAATAAAGATTTTGTTGGAACGATATCACGAAATAAGAATGTATCAGAATTATTAAAAATGCTAGAACTGACAGGTGCTATCCACTTTAGCATAGATGGAAGGAGGATAACAGTTATGCCGTAATAACTACTCCTATTTAACGGCAAAAAACCGGAAGCGCTGCGAACGCTCCCGGATATAAATCTGGCGTTAAAAAAATCAACCGTTAACACAATCAATTAAATCAAACCAAACTAACAAATGTATGAAACTTTACATGTTATTTAAGTGCAAGGAACCTTGCACATCATTAAAATTTATCAGGGTTATGAAACTCGCAATCATTTTATGCCTTACTACCTTATTGCAGGTCAATGCAACGGGTTATGCACAGAAGATTAGCCTTTCTGTGAAAAACGCTTCAATGGAGAAAGCATTAAAGGAAATTAAAAAACAGGTTAATTATAGTTTCCTTTACAATACCCAAATGCTTGATTCGTCGAAGCCAGTAAACTTTAGTGTCACAAACTCTACACTTGAGGAAGTTCTAAGGCTTTGTTTCAACAATCAGCCATTGACTTATTCAATTGTTGATGAAACCATTATCATTTCTAAAAAACCAATCCAGAAATCAGAAAATCAGGTTCAGGTTATAGAAGAAATAGCACCGCCACAAGAAATCAAGGGTACCGTAAAAGACTCTAAAGGAGTAGGGCTCCCTGGCGTGAGTATCAAACTTAAAAAATCCACCATTGGTACAACAACAGACATCAATGGTAATTTTACCCTAAACATTCCAGATGCAGGAATTTTAGTATTCAGTTATATTGGATTTACCGCTGTAGAACTTCCGTCAAATGCCAGAGTTGCAATGAATGTTGTGTTACAAGAAGACGAGCAAGCCTTAGGTGAGATTGTTGTTGTTGGTTACGGAACACAAAGTAAAAAAGATGTTTCCAGTGCTATAGGATCGCTTTCTGTAGGAAGCAAAAAATTAGCTGACCTGCCAATTACAAGTCCGGAGCAACTATTACAAGGCCGTGTGGGTGGTGTTAACATTACTCAAGACACAGGAACTCCAGGTGGTCGTTCCACTGTTAGAATCAGGGGGGCAAGTTCAATTAATGGCGGTAATGATCCATTATATGTAGTAGATGGAGTTCCTGTTAATACAGGAAATTACAACGGCGCTGCCGGAGGTGCTGTTGCTCAAAACCCACTTTCAAATATCAGTCCGAATGATATCGAGTCTATTGACATTCTAAAAGATGCATCAGCGGCTGCTATTTACGGATCAAGAGCTTCAAATGGGGTAATCGTAATTACCACTAAGAGAGGGAAAGAAGATCAGACAAAGATCGCTTACAATACTTATTTCGGATACCAAGAAGTTGCTAAAAGAATTCCTCTTTTAGGAGGCCCTGAATGGGGAGAGTTGATCAATGAGGCGAACGTGAACGTAGGAAATGCTCCGCCAATAGCGAACCCTAGTGCATTAACAACTACAGATTGGCAGGATGAAATTTTTAGAAGGGCTCCAATCCATAATAATGAACTTTCGCTTTCTGGTGGTACCAAGAAAACGCAATACTTTTTATCAGGCAGTTATTTAGGCCAGACCGGTGTTGTAATTGGTAGCGGATTTAACCGTGGTAACGTGAGGTTTAATTTTGACCAGACTATCAATGACCGATTAAAAGTAGGCATCAACATGAGCATGAACCGCACAAAAACAGACCGTGTTAGTGCTGGCGACCGTGACGGGATTGTGGCTGTTGCCATTGTAAAATCACCTGCTGTTCCTGCCCGTAATGCCGATGGTTCTTTAAATCCTAATGATCCATACATCAGTAATATTGACAATCCTTTGATCATTGCTGATCAGGTTAGAAACGATGCGTTCAGTAACAGAGCATTAGGCAATGCATTTCTTGAATTCAAAATTCTTGATGGACTTAATTTCAGAAGCAGTATTGGTGTAGATTATTTAAGCCTGGAAGAGGTTTATTTTGTTCCGCCAAATAAACTGACCGTAGTAGGACGAACTACAAACGGTACCGGCACAAACAGTATGACTCAGGATAAAGGCTGGATCAATGAAAACACCTTAAACTACAACAAAACATTCAAGGAAAATCACAGATTCAATGTCCTTTTAGGTTATTCAAACCAAGAATCTGTATTTAGCAGAACTGTAGCATCAGCTTCAAATTTTGCGCTTGAAGCTATTCAGACCCTAGGTTCGGCATCTATCAAGAATTCTACCTCTACCGGTAGTAGCTGGGGCTTAACTTCTTACTTCAGCAGATTAAACTATTCCTTTAAAGATAAATTCAACGTTGCAGCCAGTTATCGTATCGACGGATCTTCAAGGTTCAGTGAAAACAATAAGTATGGTCGCTTCCCTTCTATTTCAGCTGCATACCGCATTGGGCAGGAAGATTTCTTAAAAGACCTTACTTGGGTTGAAGATGTTAAAGTGAGAGCAAGCTGGGGCCGCACAGGTAACCAAGAGATCGGTAATTTTACTTCCAGAGGATTATTTGCTGGTGGTTTTAACTACATCGGTTCAAGTGGTCTGGCTCAAACACAGTTAGCTAATCCTGACTTAAGCTGGGAAAGTACTGAGCAAACTAACATAGGTTTAGACCTTAGCTTTTTAAAGGGAAGAGTCAATTTCACTATTGATGCTTACAAGAAAAATACTTCTGGATTGTTATTAGCCGTTCCATTACCTACTAGTTCAGGATTTGTAAGTTCATTGCAGAACGTAGGTAATGTGGAGAACAAAGGAATTGAACTTGCTTTGAACACGGTTAACATCGACAAAACAAACTTTAAATGGTCAACTGATTTCAATATTTCCTTCAATAGAAATGAGGTAACAAACTTACCTGGTGGAGATATTCCATTAGGATTTAATGGATATGCCGCTGTAATAAGAAAAGGTTATCCAATAGGTACTTTCTTTGGATGGAATCTTCTAGGTGTTAATCCTGCAACAGGAAATTATATTGTACAGGATATAAATGGTGATGGAAACATTC
Organism: Pedobacter schmidteae; assembly: GCA_945901155.1. Taxonomy (GTDB): domain Bacteria; phylum Bacteroidota; class Bacteroidia; order Sphingobacteriales; family Sphingobacteriaceae; genus Daejeonella; species Daejeonella schmidteae_B. The sequence continues at coordinate 34,172 of CAMDKO010000017.1, read as the reverse complement.
CTTTAGCTTCAACTACACTTGATAACGTAGTATTGGGCAGTGCACAACCGAAATTTACTGGAGGTTTTACAAACTCTGTTTCCTACAAAAATTTCGATGCTTCTGTATTCTTGCATTTTGTTTACGGCAACATGATTTTCAATCAGGCTGAATATTCTTATGGAAGACTTCATACCTGGTTCAACTCTTCAACTTTAGCAAGAAACAGATGGAGAAAACCTGGTGATGTTGCAACCTTGCACCGTGCCGCATGGGGAGATCCAACAAGAAATGGATCGGTTTCTAACCGTGTATTGCAGGATGGCTCATTCTTAAGAGTGAAAAATATTGCACTTGGATATAACATAAAGACTGCTGGCATGAAGAAAGCCGGAATTCAGAATTTAAGAGTTTATGCTGCAGGTCAGAATATTTTGACCTTTACCGATTATCGCGGATATGATCCAGAGGTAAATGCAAATGGAAATGATACAACTTTGGGTTTTGACATGAGTTCATACCCACAGGCTAGATCATTCTCATTAGGTTTAAACGCTACATTTTAATATAAATTAATGAAAAAATCATGATTTTGCTAAAACCCACAGGGCAATAATTATCAAATCATGATCGCTTCATCACCATTAAAAAATATAAAGATGAAAAAGATATTTTTAATATTCTTCCTATACCTGACGGTATCCTCTTGTGATGTCATCGATCAGGAACCTATAGATTCTGTTTCAACACAGTCGCTCTTCAAGCTTCCTTCGGATGCAGATGCTGCGATAATTGGAACCTATCGTTACCTGGCCAATGTAGGTCCTAATTACATCTATTTTGCAGAATTACCCACTAAAAATAGTAAGGGTAATGCACTTAACCGACAGTTTGAGCAATTAAACAATCTGATCATTGTTGCAGATAACTCCCAATTCACAGGTTTATGGGATCAGCAATTTGTATTGATCAATTCAGCTAACGTAGTTATTGCCAAAGTTCCTGGGATTCCTGGAATGGCCGATGCAGCAAAAAATTCAGTTATTGCTGAAGCACGCTTTCTTAGAGCTTTCATCTACTTTAATTTGGTTAGATATTTCGGAGCTGTTCCTTTGATTACTACACCAACTGAAAGCCCAGACGTAAAGTTACTACAAGTATCACGTACTCCCGTTGCCGAAGTATATACTCAAATCCTTGCAGATCTTGATTTTGCAAAATTGAATTTACCTGAAACTCATGCAGGATTAGGTAAAACAGGACGTGCAACTAAAGCTGCTGCCTATGCCTTAGGGGCAAGAATTCATTTGACCAGAAAAAACTATGCTCTGGCCATTGCCGATGCCAATCAGGTAATTAGCAGAAGAGGTGAAGCTCTAACTGTAGCCTATGCTAACTTATTTCTGACAAAAAATTCGGCAGAGGCTATTCTTGAAGTTAACTACGATACTCAATTGCAAAATTCACTTGCAACCACATTCCTTCCTGGATCTCTTGGTGGCACCAGGACAATTGAAGTTAACAATGACATCTTCAATGCGTACGAAACTGGTGACCTTAGAAAGGATGCAACTTATGGCTTTGCGAATGCTGCAAACTATATGAAAAAGTATTCAAGAGGTGGAACAAAGGATGATAACATCATCGTTTTCCGACTTGCAGAAGTACTTTTATCCAAGGCCGAAGCTTTAGCAGAAACTAGTTATCCAAGCGCTGATGCCCTTAAATTACTTAATGAAGTTCGCAAAAGAGCAGGCTTAGCAGCTATAAACCCTACAACTATCGCAAATTTCAGAACAGCATTGTATAAGGAAAGAAGACTTGAGCTTTGTTTTGAAGGCCATGAATGGTTTGATATTGTGAGAACCGGACGCCTTCAGGCAGTATTAGGTATCACCGATAATAACAAGGCAATCTGGCCTGTACCATCTGTAGAAATTGCCCGTAATCCTAAATTGCAACCACAGAATCCTGGTTATTAATTAAGATTGAACTATAGAAAGCCCGGTATTTGAAATAAATACCGGGCTTTCTTTTTACATGTAAATTGAAAATTGGATTTTCAATTTCATGAAATAAAAATTAAAGAAAAGGTCGTTTAGCATGTTATCCAGATACCTGATATTTTAATAATTAATAAACAAGCCTGCAAAAAATGGACATAAGAAAAAAAAGATAAATAAGATTTATAGCAGTAAAAAAACACTTAGCTATATTTCAGGTTTTATGGTTTAACAGGCTCATGCATAAAGGTAATGTTCTAAAAAATACGTTGAAGGTAAGATAACATAAGATCAATGAGTTTCTTGCAAATACAATCAAGATGGCGACAATTATTAGTACCCTAATTTACAAATCAAAGGGCAATTATCATACACTGGTTACTATTAATGGGCAGTAGTTAGGAAATCAACAAAAGTATAAGGCAATTTTATCCTCAAAGTCTAAAAATAATTTCTGCCCTATTTGATAATGAATTTCCGATTAATGCAGCTTTATGCTAAATTCATCATTCAATTAAACAACACGCATGAATATCCTTAAAATGAAATCCTTTTATCTTGCCGCATTTCTATTATTTAGTCAGTGCAGCCTTGCACAAAATGATAAGGGAAAAATAGATTTTGAAACCTATAATCCACCCTCATCACTTGTGGTTCCTGAGCATGTAATAGGCAGAGCTAAATTCCCTTTTATTGATGTTCATAACCATCAAAATAACATGCCTTCGCAGAATCTTAGTAATTTATTGTCAGAAATGGATAAGTTAAACATGAAAGTCATGGTCAATCTGAGCGGACGCAGCGGCGACTACCTGGCATCTGCAGTAAAGAATGTGAAGCAAACCAATGCAAAACGCCTGATTGTATTTGCTAATATCTCTTTTTCAGGAATTGGAGAAGCCTCCTGGACAGAAACTGCCGTTAAGCAGCTCGAAGACGATGTAAAAGCAGGTGCACAGGGACTGAAAATATTCAAAAGTCTAGGACTTTCTGTTAAAGACAACAAAGGTAACCAAGTAGCTGTTGATGATCCAAGGATAGAGGCCATCTGGGAAAAATGTGGGCAGCTTGGGATACCTGTGCTGATCCATACCGCAGATCCCAAACAATTTTGGGATGAGCCCAATGCTCAAAATGAACGCTGGCTTGAACTTATAACCCAACCGGGCAGAAACAGAAGTGCATCGGATGGTTATTCCTGGGAAGATTTGATCAAACAACAGCATAATCTAATCAAAAAACATCCAAGCACTAATTTTATCATTGCCCATTTTGGATGGTTTGCAAATAATTTAGACTATCTGGGTAAGCTACTCGATACCTATCCCAACATGAATATTGAATTTGGAGCTATCATTGCAGAACTTGGCCGTCAACCACGCATGGCCAAAAAGTTTTTTGAGCGCTACCAGAACCGAATCCTATTTGGAAAAGACAGCTGGGTGCCTTCAGAATACAGCACGTATTTCAGAGTTCTTGAAACCGAAGACGAGTACTTTCCATACCATAAAAAATATCATGCTTACTGGAAAATGTATGGCATTGGGTTAAGTGATGAAGTGTTAAAAAAGGTGTATTATAAAAATGCGATCCGCCTGATACCAGGAATTGACCGAACCCAATTTCCGGATTAATTAAATGGGGTAGAGAAAATATTCAGTTCAGTTTTAAATTATCCTAATTCAATAAGAATTGATGCTCCTGAATTTTTTAAATTTCAGGGTCCAATTCATGATGGCTCCGGAGCATCCCAATGAATTTAGGCTCCAGTTTTATACCCTTACTTAAGCAATACAGAAGTATATCATTCCCCAAACGCGTGTTTGAATGATTAAATCGAACCTGCTTATTCAGTTTCAGAAAACCAATTTTATCCAGCTGCTCAAGCGGGGTCTGACCCTTGAATTTTGGAAAATAAACGATACAATCTGTAAAACTAACACCCAATTCAGAATCTAGGTTATAGGATATTTTTGACTGATCATCAATTGAGGGTTCAAATTCGCAGTCGCTAAATGAAAGGCGGCCGCTAAACTCTGGATTATCTTTTTCAATTGTTTGAATGGTACAGTTCTCAAATTTTAAATTTCCGGAACCCCTACCCAGATAAGCACGCAAGTTATTACAATCCTGAATTCGAATATCGGGATAAAGTGCATCTGCACGTTTACCCTCCTGGATATCATTTAAATATAAATGATTCCTGTCGGAGAGCTTGTTTCCGATGTTTCCACTTAAATTTTCAAGGTCAATATTGCGGAATAACATCCTTGAATTAGATAGCAGACGGACACCATCATAGGAACCTTCTTTTGACATGTGAAATTTAGAGCAGTCATATATTTGCAGCAAGCGGACTCCCTGTTTACGGCCGCGCACACTTATATTGCTAAATTCGAGCTTATCAGGAAAGAACAAAGCTACTTTGTCGGCATTATTAGTCCATTCCGAGGTTTTCATCAGCCAACATGTTGCTTTATTGGAAGGGTCGCCGGTAAAATCGATAACCATATCCTGAACGCTTAATGTACGACCATAACCGATTGGGTACTTGAAATCAAAATCAGCCACAGTAAACTGAAGTACAGACACTTGTGTAGCGTTGGTACGTGGTATTAAACGACAATTACGGATGCGTATATCTCCATCCCATTTAGCTCCATAATCGGCTCGAAAGGAAATAAACGCATTGGTATTGACATTGGTATTTTCAACAAAAAGATCACCTCCGCCAGTCAGAGTAAGCCCTCTCTGACCAACCTTACTGTCTTTAATGTATAAGTTCCAGCAATGGAAATGTACGTCAACACGATTCAGGACACAACTTTCGATGCGGAAATTCTTAGTTAGGTTAGTCCCAAAAACACCCCAATGAACAGGACTGCCTTCGGCAGTAATATTCCGAAAAGTCACGTTCATCCAGCGATTTCCTGATATCCCATACGTGCCCTGCGGAACCATCGGCACACCCACTCTATCTTTTTCCCATGGCAAAAGCCGGATATTCTCAACAGTTACATCAAAAACATACCTCAAAGAATAAAAACCACTTCTCTGAATTTTGGCTACATCTTGATTTCCGGGTTCAAGTCCAACCCACTGATTTGAAAGCAAGGTGCGGCTACGCTCCACACGAATACCATTCTCAAAATAAGCACCCTCATTATCTCCTGATAAATAGAACGTTCCGCCAGTAATATTTAAATAACTGTCGCTCGCAGGGTAGGCAATCAAGCTGGTATAATCTTTAAAAGACCACGCAATATCTCCAACAATTCTGCCATGTTCTTCCACATAAAATAACTCTTCGCGAGCCCAGCCCTTACTTACTCCAGTACTTTGATTGCGCAGTCCGATCATGTCATTTGCATCAGCAATAATGATCAGACAATTTTTATATGCGGCAAGTTCCGGTATAACCTGCACACCCGGCTTCAACTGATTAAGCAATGACTTTTTACTTTCTTCACTAAATTTTATGTTAACAGGAAGCTGATCCGCAAGAATCTTAAACCGTGGCTCTTTGCTGTTAAACTTTTCATTAAAATGGAAAATACTTTGGCCCCAGTCTGTATTGGTCCGTATTTCAATGGCATTTGATTCACTAAACCAGTATTCACCATTAGGGTTAATCACCGGAAGAAGTTGCGAATTGGCATAATTATGTGCGGCTTTGATCTGTATCCCATCATCATTGATCTTATCACCAACAGCACCAAATAATTTATAATTCACGGCGCTAATGTTGATCAGTTCAGCGACCAAATTCTTTTTCAAAGGAATGATGCTTCCATTATCCACAGCCTGATTAGGCTGAGCTTCCTTGATCAGGTAGGTTCCATGTCCGCTATCGCCAACCTGATAATATCCGGCAGTTTGTACAAAGTTCCCTGATTTGATGGATGTACTTTCTTTTAATGCCGCAATAGTTGAAAAAACAAGTAAGACCTCCCCTTCTTTCATCACCGGGACAAGACTATTGACCGAAGCATTTGCAGTGGAGGCGAGTATACCCAAGCCTGTCAAGCCAAAAGTACTGAGTACCTTGCGCCTACTTAATTTATTTGCCATAAAAAATTATTAAACTTGTTCACTTAGTCTGAAAGATCATTTTTATAGGTTTCAGGCACAAAAAAGATATTGACAATTATTCCAATAACGATCAATGCAAGCGGATAAACCAGGCCAATGAATGGCGATAAAGCAAACCCGATCACTACTGATGATTTGATTAGTTCTGTAATAACCGGAGTTGAACCTCCGATGGCTCCGTTGCCCACGTTATAAACGAATCCCATACTGGTATAGCGGATATGGGTAGGGAACATTTCCATCAGGAAGGCACCCATAGGGCCATATACCATAGTCCCTGAAAGTGTGAGCATAAATACCAAACCGATGAATATTAGGGTGGTTTGCGTATCGATATGCTGGATGGTATCTAGGCGTTGTGGGTTTCCAAGTTCCAAAAACAGATAAAACATAATTGGAATCACAATCAAGCCCAGTATCATGCCAGGTAGAATAACCTTTTTCCTACCTATTTTATCACTTAATGCTCCGAATATCTGGAAAAAAGGGCCTGCCAGAAGAATCCCAGTAGCCATAATTAAGAGAGCTGTGGTATCAGGCAATTTCACCGTTCGCTGAAGAAAAAACAAGGTTATAAACTGATTGGTTTGCATAATGGCGCTTTGCGCAGCATTGCCGCCAAAAATTGCACCCAAAATCAGACCGATATTCTTTTTTGTTTTAAAGGTTTCCTTAACCGGCGACTTACTTGTTTTGCCTTCACTTTTTAGCTGGGCAAAAACCGGACTTTCATGAAGTCTGCGACGAATAAAATAGCTGGCAATAACAAGAATAGCACTAAAAAGGAATGGAATTCTCCATCCAAAAGAGTTAAAAGATTCTGCAGACATGATACTTTTCGTAGAAAAAACTACTACAAGACCCAAAATCATAGCAATAGAGGAGGTTGTTTGTATAAATCCGGTATAAAAACCTCTTTTATTTTGAGGGGCATGTTCTGCGACATAGATCACAGCACCTGAATATTCTCCACTGATAGCCAATCCTTGCATGAGCCTAAGTATTAGAAACAGAATTGGAGAAATCCATCCTGCCTGTTCGTATGTTGGTATACAACCAATTAAAAAGGTGGCTCCGCCCATCAAGAGCAAGGAAACCAGGAAAGTATGCTTTCTTCCTATTTTATCTCCGAAATTTCCAAACAAAAGCGACCCAAAGGGCCTGATCAGATACGTAGTTGCTACGATACCCAGTGTTTCAATAAAATTATTGCCACCGGCTGGAAATAACTGCATGGATAAAATATTAGCCATAATTACAGCCAATAAAAGATCATACCATTCAATTAGCGTCCCAACCGACGACGCTACAATTACTAATCGAAGATTATTCTTTTTTTCTGGGCTAATAACAGCTTCATTAGCTAAATCAGGAGGGGTAGAAACAGAGGCCATGTATACACTTTTAATAGTAAGTATGAATTTGGATTCAAATTAGAAATTTTTTGGATAGAATACTGAATCGGCGAGTAATTTATCTGCTACCCGCTAGCGCACGCGTGTCGCGTGTGCTCTCATAAATCCAAATCTATTGCTGGCGCACGCGTGTCGCGTGTGCTCTCATAAATCCAAATCTATTAAACCCTTTCCACCCGAATAATCTATTGCACTCGAATACTTCCAATGCCAAGGCTCTAATACAAGTCCGGCCATCACTGGATTATTATGTGTATAATCCACCTTTTGTTCAAGTACATCTTGACTCCACAATTCTATTGGCCTGTTATCATGCTGCCAAAATTGATTTGTTGTCACATTACTTCTTTTTTTCCCTTCTTTTCTAAACATATCAAGCATCCATTCTTTACGTGACTCCTGCGAATTTTCATATATTGACTTCACTAAATTTTTTAGATGTATATTCCTTAAATCTGCCTAATAGCGTTGCTGGATCATTGTTTTTCGCTCTGATGATTAAATGAAGATGACTGGTCATGATACACCAACAATATAACTCTAAGCCCAGTTTTTGCTTGCAGTAAATAAGACTCTCAACAATTAGGTCGCAGTAAACAGGCCTAATAAATACATCGACCCAATTAACAGTTGCAAAACTCACAAAATATAAACCTTCATTATTCAGAAATTTGTACTTTCTACTCATAAGAAATGAAGTTAATTCAATCTCGATTGAAGAGTTATTGTAAGTAGAAAACGGACGGTATAAATTAGGGAACGGTATTAATAATTATTGAAGCACACGCGACACGCGTGCGCTAGCATATTTCTATATTAATACATCAAACCACCCTTCCCTGATCCAATTTCAACGAATGTGTGATACTCAGAGGCATTTCCTCCTGATAATGACTAACATAAATTAGGGTCAAGTCAGACATTCTGCAGATCGTATCAATCAGGTTTTTAAATTGTTCTTGCTGCTCAACATCAAGCCCAAGGCAGGGTTCATCTAGTATTAATAGGGATGGATTCTTAACCATGGCTCTGGCCAGCATACAGATACGCTGAATACTAACCGGAACATTCCGGATCAATGCGCCTTCAAATTCACTGATATGCAGCAATTTCATCCAGCTTAATGAGGTTTCAGCCCTTGATTTACCTGATACACGGAACAAACCCAGTGTATCATCAAACCCGGATTCTATAACCTGCAAACAAGTACTCCCCATTGGGAAATACTGAAAAAATTCAGGCGAGACATAGCCGATTTTCTTTTTTATATCCCAAATACTCTCTCCGCTACCTTTTTGCTGGTCAAAGAGGATAATCTTATTGGCAAAAGCTTGTGGGTTATCCCCGTTTATCAGACTTAGTAAAGTAGATTTACCAGCTCCGTTATGCCCTGTTAATGCCCATCTCTCGCCTTGTCTCACCTGCCAATTCAGCCCATCAAGAATCTGCTTCTCACCGTATTTGATCGAAACATTTTCCATTCCAATAATGGCATCATAAACAACAGAAGGAGTAGCTGAAAGCAGTTGCTTCAATTCTTCCTGATCCAATTGTTTTTGGGTCATTGTATGAAAGCTAATCGGTTTAAACTCTTTTTTAGTGCATTGGGCAATCATTTTGCCATTTTCCAATACCGCCACATGGGTAATCGAATCTGGAATTTCTGTTGATGGAGTGGCCATGATGATGCTGATCCCTGATTCAGATATTTCACGAATTAGTTCATTAAAATCTTGACGCGCAGATACATCTAGTCCATTCAGAGGGTTATCGAGCAAGAGTAATAATGGATTTTTGATCAATGCTGCGGCAAGCATTAACCTTTTGGTTTCACCATTGGATAATTTGATAAGCTCTTTATCAAGTAAATGCGTTAATCTCAAACGTTCTGTAGACTTTTGAGTGGTCCATAGGCCCAAAGGATTTACAACCCTTATACTCGAAAGATATGTGGCTACAGTATCCGCATCTTCAGAATCGCATGAATTAAAACGCTGCTGATAATAGAAGTCGGCGGTATTGGAAAGATTTCGAAATTCATGCCTTGCAGACACCTGAGTAATCAGTTTATACCTGTTAAACAAGGGGTCATCCTGATGATGCTCCTGAATATGTTGATCAAAATAAGGATAGTATGCCTCACCTCTAGCCATGGACGCTTTACCCATGATAAAATCAAGAAAAGTACTTTTTCCGGAGCCGCTTTTTCCAATCAAAGCCCAGTGCTGACCTTTTTCAAGACTGAAATTCAAATCCTCAAAAACGAGGGTATTGAAATGTCGGATACTTACATCCTTAAAGGAAATGAGCAGATTATTCAAATTGGTTTTTTATGAGCACACGCGTACCGCGTGTACGCTAGCAAGGTATTATTTAATTAATAAAGCACACGCGACACGCGTGCGCTAGCGTATCTTATCTAACCTGACCTTGGCCACGTATGATCCATTTTTCAGTCACCAGTTTTTCAAGTGCAAAAGGACCACGGGCATGCAATTTTTGGGTAGAGATTCCAATCTCAGCTCCAAGTCCAAATACTCCGCCATCCGTAAATCGTGTTGAAGCATTAGTAAAAACTGCCGCGGCATCTACCTCATTCAGAAAGCGTTCACAGTACTCCATATTTTTGGAAATGATTGCTTCCGAATGTTTAGAAGAGAATTTATGGATATGTTTTGCTGCCTCATCAAATCCGGCAACCGTTTTTACAGAACATTTAAAATCAAGAAATTCGCGACCAAAGTCTACTTCTACCGCTTCTTTTAGAAATGGATAATTCAGCTGCTTCAAAATAGTGTATGACTCCGGATCAGCAAAGATCTCTACCTGATAGGCCTGCAGTTTGGGAGCCAAAAGACTCAGCAAGGGTGCTAAAATTTCTCTATCTGCGATGACCGTATCCAGTGAATTACAAACTGATGGACGGGATACCTTGGCATTGGTTACGATTGTAGCTGCACTTTCAAGATCAGCAGAAGTTTCCACATACGTATGGCAAACGCCAGCCCCAGTCTCAATTACAGGTACTGAAGCATGCTCGCGTACATAATCAATCAATTGCTGTGAGCCACGAGGAATTAAAATATCTACATATTTAGTGGCCGTGAGCAGTTCGGGCATGAATTTTCTGTCGGTAGGCAGCAACTGAACAATATTCACATCTAGATTAAAACTTGCCAGAACCTCTTGAATCAATTTAACCAAAAATGTATTGGTATAAAAAGCATCGGTGCCACCTCTCAAAACACAAACATTACCCGATTGAATGCATAAAGCGGCAACATCAATGGTCACGTTGGGCCTCGATTCATAAATTACGCCTACTACGCCCAGCGGGACCGTTATTTTCTGAACAAGAAGTCCATTATCCATAATCCGCTCAGAAAGCAAACGATTACTTGGATCAGGCAATGCAGCAATATCTTCCACACTCTTTGCAAGATCTTCAATCCTAGCTGGAGATAGTAATAAACGGTCTTTCTTAGGATCAGAATCAGACATTTGGTTCAGATCCAATTTATTTTGAGCACTAATAGTAGCCGTGTTTTCCCTGATCTTTGCTGCCAGAGATCTCAGTATATCTGCTTTTTTATCATCACTTAAAAGCTTGGCTGCGATGGTTGCCTGCGAGGCATGTTCAAGTAGAGATTGGATCGATTCCATGGTCAAAGTTTACAGTAAAACAATATTATCGGCATGCGCCACTTCCAGGTTTTTTACTTTAGTATCCTTGGTCAAAGTTGTTGAATCAATCTTTGCAATAGCAACCGCTACCGCATTATTGTCTTCATCAAGAATCTCAATGATCTCACCATTCTCAAAACCGGTCAGTACTTTCTTAATTCCAACAGCAAGCAGACTATGCCTGTCTTTCAACGCTTTACATGCCCCCGCATCAATTTGAATCCGGCCACGAACAAGACTTCCACTGGCTAGCCACTTTTTACGTGCTGAAAGATCACTTTTCTGGGGCAGGCATAAAGTACCTGTTGAACCTTCTAATGCTTTAATGATCCCATTATCAGTTCGGATACCGAATATAACCACGCGGATTCCCATTTGATTAGCCAAGCGGGCAAAATTCAATTTAGAGGTCATGCCCCCTAAACCAGAAGCAGATTTTTCCTTATTCGCTAATAAGAGAATTTTTTTATCGCTGGTATCGAGCTCCGTAATCACTTTGCCATGCCCATCCAAAACACCAGGAACCGAAGTGCTGAACAAGACCTGCGAAGCACCAAACCCAACAGCGATTAGTGTGGCTAACTCATCATTATCAGAAAATTTCAATTCTAGGTTGCTCACTACATCATTCTCATTAGCAATCGGGATAATATTACTTGCCCAAAGTTCCTCATAGGTTCGCTTAAGCTGCAGGAACTGATCACGATTCGAAAAATGATGGCGTTCACACAGACTTTGCGCAATGGCAATGCCATGTGGTGTAAAATATTTGGCGTATGTATTTAATAAAAGTGGATTTCCAACAGATGCAGCAGCTTTCTTCTCATTCAGCGTGCCTCCATAATTCTTTAGAAACTTCTTTCCGGCGGCAACGGCTCCCGATGAAACAATCACCAGGTCATATTCCTTATGGATCAATGCCACCTGCCGAGCTATTTCTTCAATCACTAACTCATCAAGCTCACCATCTGTGGTGGTGATTGATGCAGTTCCAAATTTTAGTACGAGTATAGGTTTTGCCACTGTAAATGTATATGGAGCTAATTTAAGGAATTTTTCTCAGCTAGCACGCGCGTGCCGCGCTTGCTATATTCAATCTAACTACTAGATTTAAGTATACTTTTTCTTGTTTGGCACACGCGGCACGCATGCGCCAGCATTGGAAAGAGTCCTCCTAAAAGAATTAATTTTTCATACGATCTTCCATTTCTTCCAGAGGAACACCTTTAGTTTCCGGGACAAAAAGGAAAACCCAGAGTAACTGCAGCACCATCATTCCTAAAAACAACCCAAATATGACCTCTGGTTTGAACACTTCTGTCATCAGGGGAAAAACCAGGGTTATCAGAGCTGCAAAAAGCCAATGAGTGAAACTGCCAAGCGACTGACCAAATGCGCGTTGCCTGTTAGGGAAGATCTCACTGATGAACACCCAAATAACAGCGCCCTGACCGATGGCATGGGAAGAGATGAAGGCAAAAATGTATAAAGGCACCATTCCTACATTTCCTGAAGCGAAAGCCCAGGTTGTCAGCCCCAAGGAGAAGATATAACCAAAGGAACCAATGTAAAGCAATTTTCTGCGTCCCAGAAGGTCAATGAGCCATAATCCAACAAATGTAAATATCAAATTAGTGATGCCTAAACCTACAGATTGCAAAAGAGCGGCTTGTGATTCAAGTCCGGCCATTTGAAAAATTCGCGGTGCAAAATAAAGGATGGCATTGATCCCCGAAAGCTGATTAAAAAAGGCAATGAAAAAGGCCAGGAGAATGGGCTTGAGCAAGCGACGGGTAAACAGCGCACGAGGCTGTTTTTTTTCATTTGCAGAGGCTATAATTTGATTATATAAAAGCTTGACCTCTTCTTCAGAAGAACTAGGGCTTGTCTTTTTAAGCACCGCCAGGCCAGCATTCAAATTATTTTTACGAACGATCAGCCAGCGTGGGCTTTCGGGCAAACCGATACACAAAAGGGTAAAAATAAAGGCCGGAAATGCCTGTACACCTAACATCCAGCGCCAGGAATTTTCGCCGATATCTCCCAGCAAGGAATTGGACAGAAAAGCAATAAGGATTCCAAATACGATATTAAACTGAAACATACCCGTAAGCCGTCCCCGATATTTTGGCGGAGCTATCTCAGAAATAAACATTGGCGCTGCAACTGTCGATATACCCACACCGAGCCCTCCTATGAATCTGAAAATCATAAACGAATAAACCTCAGTAGTCAAAGCAGAGCCGAGGGCCGACACCAGGTATAGCAGGCCTACCCAAAGCAAGGTTTTTTTCCTGCCAAAATATTCAGTAGGCCATCCGCCGATCAGGGAACCAATAACAGTGCCCCAAAGAGCCATACTAATAACCAGCCCATGTAACATACTATTTAGTCCCCAAAGTTTTTGAATGGTCTGTTCCACACCTGAAATTACCACTGTATCAAAGCCGAAAAGGAAGCCTGCAAGTGAGGCCACAACCGCGCTTTTGTACAAAAAATATTGTTTGCCCATTTTGATATTAATTTATTTTTCTTTCTGAAAGTTTCTCCATATTCTCATTAATAAAAGGAGGATTTGCCCCTTTTTGGGATGCAACCCAAGCCCCAAGCTGGCAAGCAAATTTAAGGGCATCATCCAGCGGTTTATCGTCCATATACTGGTGGATAAATCCCGCAAGGAAAGCATCTCCAGCTCCAACAGTATCTTTGGTATCTACAACAAATCCATTCTGATATAATTTTTCATTCGGTGTTTTCAAAAATGCACCCTCGGCACCAAGCGTCACACAGAGTATCTTGAGTGAATAGTTTTTAAAAACAAAGTCTGCCGCTAATTCCAAATCGGTGGAATCAAATCCGTTCCATGCTGATAATTGTAAAAGTTCCTCATGGTTCATTTTTACCACATCTGATTTCTTAAGCAGTTGTTCAACACTATCCTGATCTACAAAAGGAGGACGGAAATTCACGTCGAAAACCTTAAGTGCCCCGGTATCTAATAAACCTATTAATGTTTCAAAAGAAACTTTATTTCGGCAAGAAAGGCTTCCATAAACCAGAACATCAAATTCTGGAAGAGCTTCCACTTGCTCTATATAATCCCATGCTGACGGAAAAACAATTTCATAACTGGCGTCCTTTTGATCTGAGAGATGCACATTCACAAGTCCTGTTGGGTACTTGTTCTGCTGAATAAACTGGGTAGAAAGGCCGTTTTCACGGAGGTATTCAAGCAGGTTTTCTCCATGCTTATCTTTTCCGCAACTGCTTAACATGAATACATCAGACCCTAATTTATTGAGGCTAATAGCGACATTCATTGGCGCACCGCCGGGAATTGCTCCGTCGGGAAAAATATCCCATAACATTTCGCCAAAACAAAGTATTCTACTTTTCATTTTACTCTTTTATGGATATAATTTAATGCCAAATTAATAAAATCTCAGCTAGCGCGGAATAATTATTTTGAGGTGAAATTAGAGCTTAAGCCCTGTCCAATGCCGCGCAAGATGGTGAAGCACAATTATTTTTTATCCGACACGCTAGCTCCAAAGGAGTCCTACGGACACAGACCTTTAATAACCGCTTTTCCGCCTTGTCCCGATAGCTATCGGGAGTGTGCGGCAATTACTGTCCTAGCCCTCGCAGAATCTTTCATAGCAGCAGGCGCAGCGGTGGGATTATTCGGTGTAGTTTATTGTTTTTTAAAGGCACTCATGGTCTCGTCGTGCCGCCTCGGCATTGGTACTTTTTTGCCCGTCCGAACGGATTTCATCCGGGCGGGCTACAGAAAAAGGTAAGGCCCCCGCGGCTATGAGCGGAATGAAATTATACATGCTTGGTGGGAACCACCAAGCAAACTTAAACCAAATAAACCCTAAACCCCAAACACCAATCTGGAATTCCGCGTTGTCACTTCAGCAATCTCCTCCAAACTAACCTGCTTTATATCGGCCAATTTCTGCGCTATATAAACCAGATAACTACTTTCATTCGGCTTGCCCCGAAAAGGAACAGGCGTTAGGTATGGAGAATCAGTTTCAAGAACGAGATGCTCCAATGAAACATCCTGTATCACTTTATCCAAACCGGAGTTCTTATAGGTGAGCACTCCGCCAATGCCCAAGTAAAATCCAAGTCCGATTACTTTATGTGCTTGTTCTAAAGTGCCAGAAAAGCAATGAAAAATCCCCCTGAGCTTATCATCCTTCAATTCGTTCAAGATCTCAAAGATCTCATCAAAAGCTTCACGGCAATGTATCACAATGGGCAGATCTGAATTCTTTGCCCAATCGATTTGGGTCCGGAAAGCTTCCTGCTGTATACTTAATGTTGATTTATCCCAATGAAGGTCAATTCCTATCTCACCTATTGCATAAACCTTTCGTTGAGCAATTTCCTTACTAATACTATCAAGCTCTTCTTTATAATTCGCCTTCACATCGCAGGGATGGAGTCCGAGCATCGGGAAACAATGGTCGGGATACCGTTCTGATAAACCAAAAACTAAAGGAATAGATTCAGAATCTACGTTAGGAAGAAACAGCCTGTAAACCTTATTTTCAAGGCTTCTTTGAATCAGATCGGACAATTTTTCTGGATCTGTTTCGTAATATAAATGAGTATGCGTGTCGGTTAAGATCATGGTACAAAATTAACAAAAATGCCTTCAGGTTTCGCTGAAGGCATGCAATCTTATTTGATCAGGTGTTTAAGCTGAATAATTTCTTTTTCCTCCAGGTATCTCCATCTTCCTCTTGGGAGATCCTTTTTAGTCAGGTGTGAATACACCACGCGGTCAAGTTTCACAACTTCATAACCAAGGCTTTCGAAGATCCTGCGTACCACTCTATTTTTTCCGCTATGAATCTGAATCCCAACCTCTTTCTTACTTCCTCCAACTACATAACTTACCTGATCAGGCTTAATCAAGCCGTCTTCTAGTTCAACACCAAATGCGATCTTATTCATATCGCCCTGGGATAAACTCTTATTCAGTTCAACCTGATAAAGTTTAGTGATGTTATTTCGGGGATGAGATAATTTCTCGGCAAGGTCACCATCATTGGTCATCAATAGCAAACCGGTTGTGTTGCGGTCTAGTCGCCCTACAGGATAGATTCGTTCACGTGATGCTTTTTCAACCAGACTCATCACTGTCTTACGCTCCTGCGGATCGTCTGTAGTCGTAATATAATCTTTAGGCTTGTTTAATAATACATAAACATTTCTTTCCCGCTTCAACGACTCCCCGTTATAGCGAACAGAATCTTTAGCAGGATCTACCTTAAAACCGAGTTCAGTTACGGGCTCGCCATTTACAGAAACCACTCCTGCTGCAATCAATTCATCGGCTTTACGCCTGGAGCAGATACCTGCATTTGCAATGAAACGGTTTAAGCGAATGAGGCCGTCATCTTCCTTAAGAGGTGTCGGTTTTTTACTGCGTTTATTTACAAACCGTTCTTCGGAGCTCCATTTTTGATCATCCGATCTTGATTTAGAACGATCGGATGAAGAATATTCTTCTTTAACCCTTGATTTGAATGGCTTATCGTTAAATCTTTTTGTTGAAGCCTTTTTATCTGAATATTTATTTTCGCGGGCCGCGAATGGCTTGCCACCTTGTTGCTTATCGCCCTGCGGTTTGTCACTTTGAGATTTTTCGCCGAATGGTCTTTTCTCACCAGAAGGTCTGTTACCATATGGCCTGTCACTTTGTGGCTTGTCGCCCTGCGGTCTGTCGGCGAATGGCCTTTTCTCTCTTGATGATCTGGTATCGTATGGCTTGTCACTTCGTGACTTGTCACTTTGTGGCTTTTCGCCGTATGATTTTTCGCCCAAAGGCTTTCTGTTATATGAACGCTCTCCTGATGGTCTTTCTTCAGTTCCACCTGAACGGCCAAAGCTTTTCGGACTTCTTTTCTCGGAAGAGAAATTTGATCCTGGTTTATCATCTGTCTTTTTAAAACCGCCTTTAAACGACTTTTTTGAATCATCCGAAAACAATTTTTTCTTTGTGTTATTTGTACTTTCAGTTCTGTCAGATTTAAAAGAATTACTTTTTGCAGACGAACCAGAAGTACGTTTTGATTTTTCGGATTTGTCGTCCCGACTGTTCCTGTTGTTTTTGAATGGCATGATAAACTTTTTATCTCTTTAAAAGAGGACCACAAATCTAATCAAAAATACCGAAATAGAGCTGGAAAATTGAGAAATACAGCGGAAAATACAGCCCGAAAATTTATAGTTACCATGGACAGTTTACGAGGACTATTTCATAACCATTTGATAATTAGATATATATTTTTATCTTTGATAAAATTTTACCATTTGAATTTAAAAAGAGAGGTTAAAATGATAAGGAAACACATCACGATGTGTTCAGGAATGCTGGCCTTATTATTGACCGCTAGGTTGTTTATTTTTAGTACACCTGCTGATTTTGATACGTTCTTAAATATCAGTTTAGAACCCCAAAAAAGCATAAATACTGTCGAACCTTATTTTAATACCTTAAGCTTCGCAGACGAGAATCTACCCCTGGGAGACCAAAGAATTAAGACCAGAATGAATGCCTCACTTCGAGCTCATTCATACCAAAAATTACAAACTTCGAAACTTCATAATCAAGCAGAAAAATGGTTCCCTATCATTGAACCTATATTGAAAAAATATGGAGTTCCTGCAGATTTTAAATATATGCCATTGGTTGAAAGCGGGCTAAAGTCTGGCACTTCAGCGAAGGGGGCCTCTGGTTACTGGCAATTTATGCCTGAAACTGCCCGCGATTTTGGATTACGTGTTAATTCTGAGATGGATGAGCGTCATAATATGCAAAGATCAACCATCGCAGCTGCGAAATATTTAAAATCATTGTACAAAGAATTTGGAAGCTGGACCTTAGCTGCTGCTGCCTATAACATTGGCGAGGGAGGTTTAAGGAAACAGATAAGCAGACAAAATCAGGGCAACTATTTTAAAATGAGGCTGAACAGAGAAACAGCATCTTATGTTTACAAACTGATTTCAATGAAAGAGATCATTGAAAACCCTACGCGTCATGGTTATACCAGCAGGGCAAGCAGAGTACTGGCAAAAAATATGACCCCTGCCGAAGAGAATTTCCCGTTTGAAACTCAGAATAGTTATAAGTCGCCAAAAATTTTTAAAAACTAACTATTATAAACTGGACAGAAAAGGGCTAAATTGATTCAGCCCTTTTCTGTTTTAAAACCAATTGCACTCCAAAATCATTCATCAGGTAAAAACCTATTTTTCGTATCTGAATTTTAATGCGAATTACAATCATTTGTGACTCTGAAAAAATAATCCCTACCTGAAAAAATCGCATATTTGCAAAAATTCAGAGCGTTAATAATCAATGAATAAATCTAACCCCGATCTTGGCGAGCAAAGTGAAGTAGAAGTATTTGGTGCCAGGGTTCATAATTTAAAAAATATCGACGTTTCCTTCCCACGTAATAAACTGGTTGTTATAACCGGATTAAGCGGGAGCGGAAAATCATCATTGGCATTCGACACGATATACGCCGAGGGACAGCGCCGGTATATGGAAACTTTCAGCGCTTATTCTCGTCAGTTTCTGGGTGGAATGGAACGTCCGGATGTAGATAAAATATCTGGATTAAGTCCGGTAATCGCAATTGAACAAAAAACAACCAGCAAAAACCCTCGCTCAACGGTAGGCACCATTACAGAAATCTATGATTTCATGCGCCTACTTTATGCGCGTACTGGCGAAGCCTATTCCTATGTCAATGGGCTTAAAATGGAACGCATGACCGAGGATCAGATTCTGAAAAGTATTCTCGAAAAATTTGAAGGTCAAGCAGTAAACATTCTTGCTCCGGTAGTAAAAGGACGAAAAGGACATTACCGCGAGCTATTTGAACAGATTCGAAAACAGGGTTATCTTAAAGTAAGAGTTGATGGCGAAATTTTAGACCTATCACCTAAAATGCAGCTCGACCGCTATAAAATCCATGATATTGAGATGGTTATTGACAGATTACTGGTCAGCACCGAAGATAAAAAGCGGCTCTACGATTCCATCCAATCGGCATTAAAGGTCTCTAAAGGGATCATCAAGATTAGCGATAAAGAAAACAAGGAATTTTTCTACAGTAAATATCTGATGGATCCTGTTTCAGGGATATCCTATGATGAGCCACAGCCCAATACATTCTCTTTTAATTCGCCTTATGGTGCATGTGAACGATGCAGTGGGCTAGGATATATTTTTGAGGTAGATCGTCATTCAGTTATCCCAAACCCAAAGCTCAGCATCATGCAGGGAGGTCTGGCACCTCTGGGTGAATACCGTGAAACCTGGGTTTTCCAGATCCTGAAGGCAATTGCTAAAAAATATAACTTTTTACTCTCCACCCCACTAGAAAAAATTCCTGAAGAACTTATTGAGGTAATTTTAAATGGATCAGAAGATATCATTAGCGTTCCTGTGGAGTACAATAAATGGAATGTGCAGAACTATCAGATTTCTTTTGACGGCATCATTAAGATGCTCGAAGAACAAACCGAGCGTCGTGGCGATGAGGTTGGTGAAGATCTAGAGAATTTTAGAGTTCTGAAAACCTGTCCGGAATGTTTTGGTGCCCGCCTAAAAAAGGAATCACTGCACATTAAGGTTGACGAGAAAAATATTTACGAGCTTGCTTGCATGGATATTTCCAGCTTGAGTAATTGGTTTGAAGGGCTAGAAAGCCGATTAACAGAACGACAAAATACCATAGCCAGAGAAATATTAAAAGAGATACGCTCCAGAATTGGCTTCCTACTAGATGTTGGACTGAATTACCTGACCCTAGAGCGCACCGCCAAAACATTATCTGGCGGTGAAGCGCAGCGAATTCGTTTGGCAACACAGATCGGATCACAATTAGTAAATGTCCTTTATATTCTAGATGAACCAAGTATCGGATTGCATCAACGGGATAATGCCCGATTGATAGCTGCATTGAAAAATCTGCGCGATATTGGAAATACGGTACTGGTTGTGGAGCATGATAAAGATATGATCATGAACGCTGATCATGTGATTGATATGGGCCCGGCAGCGGGTGAGCATGGTGGCGAAGTTGTTGGGCAAGGAACTCCTGAAGAATTTTCAAAAGCTCAAACCTTAACCAACGACTATATCAGCGGAAGAAAAGAGATTGCTATACCTACTGAAAGGAGAAAAGGAAATGGAAAATCGCTCATCCTGAAAAATGCAAGCGGAAATAACCTTCGTGATGTTTCTGTTGAATTTCCATTGGGAAAACTGATCTGCGTGAGCGGAGTTTCAGGAAGTGGTAAATCTACCCTGATTGCCGAAACACTCTACCCTATTCTTAACCATCACTTTTTTAGAGCTAAGAAAAAGCCAATGCCCTTTAAAAAAATTGAAGGGCTTGAGCATATCGATAAGGTCATAGAAATTGACCAAACCCCCATCGGACGTACTCCCAGATCTAATCCATCAACTTATACCGGTGTTTTTTCAGATATCCGAAACCTCTATGTTATGCTTCCGGAGGCAAAGATCAGAGGTTACAAGCCAGGTAGATTTTCATTCAATGTAAAAGGCGGGCGATGCGAAACATGCCAGGGTGCAGGCATGAAGCTTATCGAAATGAATTTTCTTCCAGATGTACAAGTTCCATGCGAAGAATGTAGTGGTAAGCGATATAACCGTGAGACGCTCGAAGTTCGCTATCGCGGAAAATCGATCAGCGATGTATTAGACATGAGTATTGAAGAGGCCGTGGCATTCTTTGAACCTATTCCTGCGATTTACCGTAAAATCAAAACCTTACAGGAAGTCGGGCTGGGTTATATTCGCCTCGGACAATCATCCACTACTTTATCAGGAGGTGAGGCGCAGCGGGTTAAACTAGCCACAGAACTTTCTAAAAAAGATACCGGCAACACTTTCTACATATTAGATGAACCAACCACTGGACTCCACTTTGAAGATATCAATGTACTCTTAGGCGTACTGAATAGGTTAGTTGACCACGGAAATACTATTCTGGTAATCGAGCATAACTTGGATGTGGTCAAAGTTTCTGATTGGGTGATTGATCTTGGCCCCGAAGGCGGTTCAGGTGGTGGGCAAATCTTATTTGAAGGCACACCTGAAGAGCTTATTAAAGTTAAGGATAGCCATACTGGACGGTTTTTGGAAATGGAGTTTCGTTCTAGATCAAGTATACCATGACCTTAGATCAAGACCAGAATGACCAATAGATTTAAGTCATACGCCTGCGCCAACACTGATATTATTTAGCCTTAGATTAATTTATATAAAATAGGACTATATTTGTCTAAATACTTAAAAATAGGACTATATTATTCTAATATGAAATTTTTTTTTCTTTTAGCACTATCCATTATAATTTTCTCGCAAAGTGCATTTTCTCAAACTAATGGCAGCATTGCGGGTAAAGTAATTGATAAATCAACCCAAAAACCTTTATTTAATGTAAATATAGCCTTGGAAGGTACAAACAAGGCAACAATGGCTGATACAAACGGAATATTCAAGATATCAGGTATCACATTAAGAACATATAATATAATTTTTACTTCTATTGGGTATAAAACTGAAACACTTTACAATATTGCTATAAATGCAGGAAACGAAAATTACGTAACCATAGAATTAGAACCCACAACGAGTGCATTAACAGAGGTGGTATTTAAATCAAATAAACGCACCGTTGTAGCTGCAACTTTAGAAACACCTTTAAGTGTGCAGCGATTAACAACTGAAGAGATAAAAGCCAATCCAGGGGGCAACTTTGATATTAGCAAAGTAATTCAGTCTTTGCCCGGTGTGGGTGGCGGAGTTGGCGGTGGTGGTTATAGAAATGATATAATTATTCGAGGCGGTGGCCCCAGTGAAAATGTTTTTTATTTAGATGGAATTGAAGTTCCTGTAATTAATCATTTTCAAACTCAGGGAAGTTCAGGTGGTCCGCAGGGAATATTAAATGTATCATTTATTGAAGATGTAAAATTAAATTCAAGTGCTTTTGATGCCAGATATGATAATGCATTGAGTTCGGTATTTCAGTTCAAGCAAAAAAATGGAAATCCAAATAATTTTCAAGGAAACATAAGGCTAAGTGCCAGCGAATTAGCTACAACTTTTGAAGGACCACTTTCTAAAAACAAAAAAACAACATTCTTGGCTTCGGCAAGGCGTTCGTATTTACAATTACTTTTCTCTCTAATTGATTTACCAATACGTCCTAATTATTGGGATTTTCAAACAAAAATTACACATCAAATTGATAAAAAAACGACCCTCTCGTTTATTGGCATTGGAGCGATTGATGAATTTGAATTTGCAGAAATAAAGAGCGCAAGTCCTGAAAAATTGTACATAATAAATTCTAATCCATTTATATTTCAAAATACTTATACTTCAGGATTCACTTTAAAGAGGTTACTCAATAATGGTTTTCTCAACGTAGCTGTAAGCCGGAATTGGTTTAATAATGATATTAAACAATATGAGGATAACAAACTACAATTACCGTCTCAACGAATATTATCTGTAAACTCAACCGAAGCTGAAAATAAACTACGCGTCGATGTAAACAAAACTTATAATGGCTGGAAGATTGCCTACGGTGGAATGTTGCAATTAGCAGAATACGACAACAATACCTATACAGTTTTAAGAAAAGAGATTAAAGACAGCAAGGGGGCAATAATACAACCTAATGTTTCCATCAATTTCCAAAGCCCGTTGAATAATTTTTTAAAATATGGCGCATTTTTACAAGTAGGAAAGCGCCTATTTGATAACCGATTAGGCGTAAGTGGAGGTTTGCGTGCCGATATGAACAGCTTTACGACCGACGGAAATAATCCCTTGAAAACACTTTCGCCACGAATTTCATTGAGCTATGTATTGGCAAACGAATGGACGGCAAATGCCTCAATAGGTAGCTATTATAAAATAGCACCTTACACTATTTTAGGTTTTGCAGATAATAATAATAATCTGTTGAATAAAAACAGCAAGTACCTAAAGAGCGACCATTATGTAACAGGAATTGAGTATTTACCGAATGATGGACTTCGGTTCACCTTAGAAGGCTTTTATAAAAAATACAATAATGTCCCTGTTTCTGTACGCAATGGGATTTCATTAGCCAATCTTGGTAGTGATTTTAATGTATTGGGTAACGAAGCTGTAATTACAAATGGGAAAGGTAATACTTATGGCTTTGAAGTATTTGCACAGAAGAAACTAACAGACCAATTTTTTGGTCTATTATCCTACACCTTTTACAGAAGTAAATACAGCGGAGCAAACAATGTATTGATACCCAGCAGTTGGGATAATGAACAATTATTGAGTGTTACTCTTGGCTATAAATTCAAACGCAATTGGGAATTGGGTTTAAAATTCCGTTACCAGGGCGGGGCCCCTTACACACCATATAATGAATCGGAATCAAGAATAAATTATTTATCTCAAGGACAAGGAATATTTGATTTCACAAAATTGAACACACTTCGATTAGGTGGCTATAATGGCAGTGATATTCGTATAGACAAGAAATGGAATTTCAAGAAAACCACCATTGATTTGTTTTTAGATGTAAACAATTGGTATGCTGCAAAAAGCGTTGCAGTACCAACATACACGTTTAAAAGAACTGCAGACAATAATGCATTTGCTACAACTGATGGTTCATTGATTAAAGCAGATGGTAGTAATGCAATACCAACTTTATTAAAAAATGATGAAGCCCAGTTTACACCTACCATCGGATTTATTGTTGAGTTTTAATGTGTTCAGGTCATGCAATAATGCAAGAGATTTTCTAAGCCCACTAAAGATTATCATTTCTCCGCATCTTAAAGAATTTGATTGTCTTTTTGGCCAATCCAAATTCTGGTAGGATCAGGTAAATCTGGCTCTAAAAAAAGCAAGAAAATTTAAGCTTTTCATCCTCCTAAAAAATGAATATACCGGTATTTTTGAACCGCAATTAGAAATTAAAACTCGAACAGGTGCTTTTCTGCATGATAAGAAGAACGCACCAATGGTCCGCTTTCAACATATTTGAAACCCATCTCCAATCCGATACGCTTATACTTCTCAAACTGCTCTGGAGTAATCCAATCAATAACAGGATGGTGACTCCTTGATGGCTGCAGATATTGCCCTAAGGTTAAGATATGAACACCAACTGCAAGCAGATCTGCCATTGCTTCAAGAACATCTTCTTCCGTTTCTCCCAATCCAAGCATAATACCTGATTTTGTTCTTAATCCAGCTTCATTGATTCTACGAAGACATTCCAAACTACGGTCATATTTTGCCTGAATACGCACTTCTTTTGTTAAACGGCGAACAGTCTCCAAATTATGCGAAACCACCTCAGGACGGGTAGCCAATAGACGATCAAGATTATCCCAAACGCCCCTAAAATCAGGAATAAGAGTCTCTAAAGTAGTATCGGGGCTTTCCCTTCTGATCATATTGATGGTCTCAGCCCAGATAGTAGAGCCACCATCTTTCAGATCATCACGGTCAACGGAGGTGATCACGCAATGTTTCACCTGCATTAACTTTACCGAATTGGCAACACGGTTAGGCTCATCCGTATCCACAGCTAAGGGTCTGCCAGTTGCAACTGCACAAAAAGAACATGACCGGGTACAGATATTTCCAAGTATCATAAATGTAGCAGTTCCGGCCCCCCAACACTCCCCCATATTAGGGCAATTGCCGCTCTCGCAAATGGTATGAAGTTTATGGGTATCTACTAGGCTGCGAACATGAGCGTACTCTTTTCCAACTGGCAGTTTAACACGAAGCCAATTTGGCTTGCGCTGCATTTGATTAACTGGAATAACCGGTAATTCGATCATGAAGCAAAAGTAAAGAATTTTGAGAAGATTTGAGTGTCAAATACACCGTTCTAATATTTTGACATTGGAGTGTTATTATGCCGGGGAATCTTGAAAATGATTGCTATACACTCAAAATTTTTTATTTTTACCATAAATTCATTTACAATCTGCAAAATGGCAACAATTGAAACTACCTACCTGGGCGACCTTAGAACTGAAGCAAAGCATGTTTTATCAGGCAATGAACTAATTACTGATGCACCACTTGATAATCAGGGTAAGGGAGCTGCATTTTCACCAACCGACCTCATGTCGGCTTCATTAGGGAGCTGTATGTTTACGATTATGGGAATAGCAGCCAGGGAACATGGAATTGAAATTGATGGCAGCACCTGCTCAATAACAAAAATTATGGCAGCTGAACCAAGAAGAGTCAGTGAAATACAAATCAGCTTTAACTTTCCTGAGATCAGATATACCGAAAAGCAACAATTAATTTTAGAAAGAGCAGCAAGAAATTGTCCGGTTGCAAAAAGCCTCCATCCTGACCTTATTCAAAACATCAGCTTTAAATTCAGGATTAAATAGCACAAAGGGTATTGTTTTTTTACACCTGATCAGGCCAACTGTTCTGCAAGTTCTTCTGCAGAGATCTCTCCATGCGAAGTTTCGTAAATACATTCGCCATTTTTTATCAAAAGAAGCTGAGGAGATTCATGATGCACATTGAATTTCTGTGCAATAGTATTAGACACTTCCCTGTTACTGATAAGGTCAAGAAAATATACTGAAGTTTCGGCAGGAATAGCATCCCAGTCATGCTCAAACCTCTTTTTTGCCATCAAACTGACAGAGCAACGAGTACTATGCTTGAAAATTACGCTAAAGCCTTCAGCTTCACCTATGTTTTCTAATTGCTCGAGATTAGTTAATGGAATCCAGTTCATGATCAAACACCTTTTTTAAGAAAGAACAAAAGTATCAAAAGAGGATGACTGGCTGGTCAAATTCCAGTCAAATTGAATTTAGGAAAAAATGCAGGATTAACGTCTTGACTTTGGATAAGTTCCATAAGCAGGGCATAGTTTTGAGGAACATGCCTGTAATACTGTTGTGGCTATAAATAAGGCTATCATGCCGATAACTACTTTTTTCATTTTTACTTTTTTTTAAAATTATTGAAATAAGTCCACTAATCAAAATATTTTAAAGATTCAGTGAAGGCTTAATTCCTGCCATCATTATTGCAGTGACTGCAGCTTCTTCACCCTTATTGCCATGCTTACCTCCTGCTCTATCAAGAGCCTGCTGTAAATTATCAGTTGTTAATACGCCAAAGATTACCGGTTTATTGTGTTTGATCGAAACTTTTACCACTCCATTGGCAACAGCATTGCAAATAAAGCCAAAATGAGGGGTTTCTCCCTGTATCACACATCCAAGACAAATAACAGCATCCAGATTTTTAGAGCCAAGTAAAATATCAGCACCCGAAGTCAGCTCAAAACTTCCGGGAACCTTTATGGTCATAATGTTTTGTTTCAGAGCACCGTGCTTCAAGAGTGATATATAAGCACCTTCATATAATGCTCCTGTTACTTTAGCATTCCATTGAGAAACAATAATCCCAAATTTGTATGACTCTGCTGATGGAACATCAATATGAGAGAAATCTGATAAACTCTTTAGGATTGTAGCCATTACTGATAATAATAAATGGCTGTTACCTGATTATCTGGTAACAGCCATTTGAGGAAACATTTTTATTGTTGTGCTTCTGCACGTGCAATATAGGTATCAATTGAAGATGCTTCAACGCTTTCAGGAAAATCAGTCCTGATCTTATTGTAAGCATCAGCAGCAGATTTAAAATCTTTCTGCTCCTCGTAAACTAAACCTAATTTTTTAAGGAATAGGGGGCTTGTAAAAGAATTTTTACTCTTATCGGCAGCTTTCTTGTAAAAAGTTATTGCTTTTGAATAATCTTTTAGTTCACTGTACGCATCACCTAGCATTCCAAGAACTAATGGATCAATGATTGGACTTCCAGTACTACTGTATTTACCCAATGCATCAGTTGCTTTTTGAAACTCACCTTTCTGTAAGTATAAGCCACCCAAATACGCATTTGCAAGATTAGCAGATTTTGTATTTGAATACTCCTCTACAATCTTTTCAAAGCCAGGATAGGAGCCATCGCCTGATATTGCTCTGTCTTTTAGCGAGTCGGTAGCTAAATACTCTTCTGCTTTAAACATTTCATTAGCAGCTTTCTCTGCGCGAGGAGCAAGATAGAAATTCTGGTAACCAAAGTATAAAAGCACTAAAGCTATGATGGCACCCCCAATTACGGCTAAGCTCTTTGCATTTTCCTGTACAAATTTGCCTGTATTTCCAAGCTCATTGCCTGTTTCTGTTACGATATCTTTTTGATCTTTTGACATTGGTATTTTAAAAATTGTAAACCTTCTCACCTAAACAATCCCGCAAAAATACATTTTTCAGACTAAGTATCAACTTTTAAATCAGAGAGATTAATTTTTTTTAATAAAGATAGCGCTAAATCTGGCTATGATAATTTTGAGATCTTTTAAAATGCATTGATTTTTGTTTACATACGTTTGTGAGGGG
Organism: Pedobacter schmidteae; assembly: GCA_945901155.1. Classification (GTDB taxonomy): domain Bacteria; phylum Bacteroidota; class Bacteroidia; order Sphingobacteriales; family Sphingobacteriaceae; genus Daejeonella; species Daejeonella schmidteae_B. Next base: position 6,463 of record CAMDKO010000017.1, on the reverse strand, counting down.
CGTTTATTATTCAAAAAACATTTCTATTTTGTTTAACTAAAAAACATTCGGTTTTACGAACTTAAAGAAACGAAAAGAGTAAATTTGCTGATTAGCGTTCAGTATAGGCATGAATATGTGGCTCCAAAAATTATCCGTAATAAATTTCAAAAATTATTCTGATGCTGAATTAGTGTTCTCGGATACGGTCAATGCCTTTACAGGGAACAATGGTGCAGGAAAAACCAATATCCTTGATGCTATCCATTACCTGTCTCTTTGTAAAAGTTATTTCAATCCAATTGACAGCCAACAAATTCGTCAGGGCGAAGATCTTTTTATGATTCAAGGAACATTTGAAAAAGACCAGAATGACGAAGTGATTTTTTGCGGATTAAAGCGTACACAAAAGAAAAAATTCAAGCGCAATAAAAAGGAGTATCTACGCCTGGCCGATCATATCGGTATTTTTCCATTGGTCATGATCTCTCCAAATGATATCAGTCTGATTATAGAGGGTAGCGAAGAAAGAAGAAAATTTATTGACAATGTAATTTCCCAAACTGATAGCCAATATCTGGATGAATTGATCAGCTATAATAAAAGCCTGATGAACAGAAATGCCCTCTTAAGGCAGATCGGCGTTTCAGGAAAATATGATCCCGCATTAATGGATATCTATGATGATCAACTCATACTTTCAGGAAATAAGATCTTCGAAAAGCGAAAGGCCTTTATGATTGAATTTACTGAAATCTTCAACAAACACTATCAATACCTGAGTGAGGATGCTGAGCAAGTGGAATTGGTATACGATTCACCTTTACTTTTGAATAATTTTTCTGAAATCTTGAAAAAGAATTTGGAGCGCGATCGTATTCTGGAGCGTACTTCAAGTGGAATACATAAAGATGAACTGAATTTCACCATCCATGGAATGGTATTGAAAAAATTCGGATCACAGGGACAGCAAAAATCTTTCTTGATTGCCCTAAAACTTGCACAATATACATTTCTATTCAAACAGAAAGGCTTCGAACCTTTGTTGTTACTAGATGATATATTCGACAAGCTAGATGATGCCCGAACAACCAAGTTGATGAAAATGGTATCCGATAAAGACTTTGGACAAATTTTTATTACAGACACCAGCAGAAAAAGAATTGAAGCCATTTTCAGTGAACTGGATGTTCCGGTTAGTATTTTTGATATTGAAAAGGGTAATATTGTTGTTTAACATCGTTGAAAATCAAAATAAGTGATAAAAAACATGGGGCGCACAAACGATAGATCATTAAAAGATGCAATAGAGCAGATGCTTCAGGTTTATAAGCTGAGACGGAAGTTCGATGAAACCTCATTGATCGTAGCCTGGCCAGAAATGATGGGCAAAGCTGTTGCAAACCGAACCAAAGATATTTTTATCCGCGACCGTAAATTATTTATCAGAATGGAGTCTGCGGTAATTAAAAATGAATTGATGATGATGCGCTCAAACATCATTGAAAAAATGAATGAACATGCAGGAACCAGTATTATCGATGAGATAATATTCCTGTAAACTATTTCCCCCGTTCGCTATAGTTCTTTACCAGGAGATAGTATAGAACGGTAATAAAGAAGGCAATGGAAAATGCCTTAAGTACAAATAAATAATCAATAGTACGATCCCAGCCTCCAAAATAGGAAAGCGAACCAGGAACGATGAGCATTACCAGAAAAAAGATCAGGTAACGGGTTTGTAATATCTTCATTTATTAGTAAAAAAGATCGCCCTGAACAAGCGTAAAAAGCTCATTTCAAGGCGATTGTAAGATCCTTTTAGAAACGCTCAAATGCAGTGAAGAAAAAGCTTCCTTCTATCTGCGCATTTTCATCCGAATCAGATCCGTGTATTGCATTCGCATCAATTGATTTTGCATATTTATTACGAATGGTTCCAGCTTCTGCCTTTGTAGGATCAGTAGCTCCAATCAGTTTACGAAAATCTTCAACTGCATTGTCTTTTTCAAGAATAGCAGCTACAATCGGGCCTGAAGACATGAAGTCGACTAGCGCATTGTAAAAAGGACGCTCACTGTGTACAGCATAAAACTGCCCTGCAATATCCTTGCTCAAACGAGTGTATTTTAAGGCTATAAGTTTAAATCCGCCCTTAATAATATCATCTAAAATAGCTCCTGTGTGGCCATTGGCTACAGCATCGGGCTTAATCATTGTAAAAGTTCTGTTCGTTGCCATCTTATTATTTGAAAATTGGTGCAAAAATACAGCTAATAAATCAAAGCTTAAAGGATTTTAAAAAATCAGCCTAAGTAAATCAGTATTTTTAATAGATTTGCATTCCTTTTGACCAAACATGTTTGAAATAACCCATTTAAAAGAGTTTTTAATTGAACCTAAGCGCATTGTAATCACCACTCATCCCAAACCGGATGGTGATGCAATGGGATCTTCATTGGGTTTATATACTTATTTGGTTCAGAAAGGTCATCAGGTACAAGTGATTACCCCTACCGATTATCCAAGTTTTTTACAGTGGATGCCAAACAATGCTGAGGTGATCATTTTCACTGAGAAGCAGGAAGAATCAAAACAATATGTTGCCGATGCAGACTTAATTTTCTGCCTTGATTTTAATGCGCTTGTACGGATTAATGAATTAGGTATTTATGTCCGTGAATCTAAGGCAAAAAAAGTTTTGATCGACCATCATTTGGAACCTGAGGGATTCGAAGATTATCGTCTTTGGACTACTAGTGCCTGTGCAACCGCACAATTAGTTTATGAATTCATTGTAAACATTATGGGCGACAAACATCTTTTAACTAAAGATGTTGCCAGCTGCTTATATACCGGAATCATGACAGATACTGGATCGTTCCGTTTCCGCTCAACTACCTCAAATGTGCACCATATTGTAGCTAACCTGATTGATTGCGGAGCTGATAATACACTGATCCATCAATTAGTATACGATGATTTCTCATTAAACAGACTTCGTTTTCTGGGAAATTGCCTTTTGAATAAACTGGAGGTCTTGACAGAATATAATACTGCAATAATTGTGATCACTGCTCAGGAGCTTGAGCAATTCAAGATCTCAACAGGAGATACCGAAGGTATTGTCAATTATGCACTTTCAATTAGTGGAATTCGCCTGGCAGTATTGATCATTGAACGCCCGGATGTTGTAAAATTATCCTTACGTTCGGTAGGAGATTTTCCGGCAAATGAAATTTGTAAAAAATATTTCAGTGGCGGAGGGCATAAAAATGCATCTGGTGGGTTTTCAGAAGATAAAATAGATGTGGTAAGGGAAAAGTTTAATGTAATTTTACCAGAATATAAATCACTTTTGTTAATATAGTACCTTAAATAGAATAGCAATCAACACAAATAGCAAATAAATAATAAACGAATAAACCCAAAAAGAAGATATCAGGAGTAAAAATTACAATCTCAGGGTAGAATCATTAAAAAACAAATGTATATTTCAAGATGAAAAAATTAGTAATCGTATTAGGGCTTGCAGTTACGGGATTAGCCGGTTGCAAAAATTTTGAAAAAGGTGAGGGAGATATGTTGTACAAGATCCACACCGACAAATCAGGCGAAACAATTAAAGAAGGTGATTTTGTAGCGTTCAAAGCTATTGAGAAAACTGAAGGAGATTCAGTATTGTACAGTTCATACGATTATGACCGTCCGTCATTATTGGTTAAAGAAAAATCTGTATTTAAAGGAGATCTTTTTGCTGCCCTTGGTCTGTTAAGTGAAGGTGATAGTGCAACATTCAAAATTAATATCGACTCAATGGTTCAAAAGATGGGTCGTCCTCAACCATCTGATACCACCAAGAAATACCTAGTTTACACGATCAAAATTGACAAGGTAATACCTAAAGGTAAATTAACCGACAGTCTTTTCCGTGGAAAAATTGATGCATTTCTAAAAACTGAAATGGATCAAGCAAAAACTGGTGAAGCAAATAAGGTAAAGGCTTATGTTTCGGCAAAAAGTTTAAAACCAACAGTTACCGCTACAGGCTTGAATTATGTGGTTACCACTCAAGGTAGCGGTCCAAAAGCAAATCCGGGTGACACTGTATTAGTTAACTATACTGGAATGTTCTTGAGCGGTAAAGTATTCGACAGCAGTTTGGCTGAAGTAGCTAAAAAGAACGGAACATTCAATCCACAGCGCCCTTATGAGCCACTTAAACTTCCTGTTGGAATGAATGGTTCTATTGCAGGATTCGAAGAAGGATTAATGTTATTACCTAAAGGTGCTAAAGCAACCTTGATCTTACCTTCAAGCCTAGCTTACGGTGAGCAGGGAAATCAGGGAATTCCTCCATTTACCCCTCTTATTTTTGAGGTAGATGTAGTAAATATCATTCCTGCAAAAGCTGGATCTGCACTAGCTCCTGCAGCACCTGCTTTAAAGTAATCAGAATTAAAACTCTATAAAAAAAGGCTTCCCAGATATCTGGAAAGCCTTTTTTTATTTCAACTAGCTATTTTGTTTTCCTTTAAATTCAAGGCATCAGATCCTTGATGCACTAGCCATTACATCCATGTAATACTGTTCGTAAACTGGCAGAATAAGGCTCAATTCAAATTCTTTTGCGCGACTAAGAGCACCCTCTTTAAATGCTTCCAATTGCTGATCATCCTGTAAAATATAAATTGCATGAGCGGCCATAGCTTCAATATCACCAACATTATCCATAAAGCCGGTAACACCATTAATAACTAACTCTGGCAAACCACCCGCATTTGAGGTGATGACAGGAACTTTACAGGCCATAGCCTCAAGAGCTGCCAATCCGAAACTTTCTGATTCAGATGGCATAATGAACAGGTCAGAAACTGAAAGTATTTCTTCTACGGCATCCTGCTTTCCTAAAAAACGGACATTTTCACAAATATCAAGATCACGACAAAGCTGTTCGCAATACACACGCTCAGGACCGTCGCCAACCATTAATAGCTTGGACGGTATTTCCTTTTGAATTTTTTCAAAAATATGGACTACATCCTGAGTCCTTTTAACCTTTCTGAAATTTGAGGTATGTACTACTATACGTTCATTATTGGGTGCTATAGCAAGCTTAAATTGATCTTTAACCTTTAAGCTAAAACGCTCCAGATCAATAAAATTAGGTATCACTTTGATATCTTTATTGATATCAAAGTGTTTATAGGTATCTGCCTTAAGGTTTTCTGAAACTGCAGTAACACCATCAGATTGGTTAATAGAAAAAGTTACAACTGGATTATACGTAGGATCTTTCCCAACAAGGGTAATATCTGTTCCGTGAAGCGTAGTCACAACCGGAATATGAATACCGAAGGTTGCCAGAATTTGTTTAGCCATAAATGCTGCCGATGCATGCGGAATAGCATAATGAACATGCAAAAGATCAAGTTTCTCAAACCTGACAACATCTACCAGCTTGCTTGCTAGTGCAAGTTCATAAGGTGGATAATCAAACAATGGATAGTTAGAAACTGAAACTTCATGATAGAATAGGTTTTCAGAAAAAAAATCGAGACGCGCCGGCTGCCTGTACGTTATAAAATGCACTTGATGCCCATTATCAGCCAGGGCCTTACCTAATTCGGTGGCTACCACCCCACTACCCCCAAAGGTAGGATAACATACAATTCCAATTTTCATAATGGTTTCTTACCTACAGGCAAATTTAATAAAAATGAAGCTAACAGTCTCTTTTAACAGATAAACTTGACAACGAGGCATTAACACCAATAAATAGATCAAAAGAAAGCGTAATGTTTAATATGCTAAAAAAACTATCCTGAAATCCGCAGACACTCATTAGTTTCCTATGGCTTCATAAATCACATCTTGAATTCTTCCGCGGATATTCAACTCAATCAGTTTGGCACTAACTCCGGGGTTTACCCTGTTCGACAGAAAAATATAGACCAGGTTATACTTTGGATCAACCCAAACGCAGGTTCCTGTATATCCGGTATGACCAAATGTTTGAGGAGAGGCTAGTCTAGAAGGATATCCTTTGGTACTTTCAGGATCCCAGCGATCGAAGCCAAGCCCGCGTCGGCTCACATCCGACTGTTTGGCAGTAAACATATCAACCGTTGCAGGTTTAAAGTATTCAGTGCCACCATAAGAGCCTCTGTTCAATAACATTTGGTATAAAATAGCGAGGTCATTCGTGCTTGAAAATAATCCCGCATGCCCTGATACTCCTCCAACCATTGCAGCTCCCTGATCATGCACATAACCTTCCAATAATGTTTTTCTAAAGGTACGATCATCTTCAGTTGGAATAATCTCTTCCTTTAAATAGCGAAGACGTGGATTAAACCCAGCTCTGGTCATCCCAAGAGGCTTATAAAACTGATCCATGACATAATTTTCCATACGCTCACCTGATTGTCTTTCAACCATTTCTTTCATGAAATACATGCTCAAATCACTATAAACATATTTT
>CAMDKO010000016.1 GCA_945901155.1 Pedobacter schmidteae | reverse complement strand
TCAGGCGAGATATCGGTTTTCGAAATCGTGTCAAAATTGAAAGTAGCAAAGATCATGGCTTTCATTATTCAACATCCTGGAAAAGGTACCGCCGAAACTAAAAATGCTTTAGGCGATGATGTTTCGTATGGAGAATTAAGAGCTGTACTCAATCATCTTGCTTATGTCAAAACAGAGGAGTCTTCCTAATGGGTATCAATATCTAAGCCTAATAGACTACAATTATCTGATGCAACTAAATCAAAAAACCCCTCAATACATATTAAAAGCGGGTTTTTTGAAGATTATTGCAGATCAGACGAATCATCAATATATTTTAAAATTAATTTCCTATAGGAAATTACCTGGAGGAGTTTAAAAAATCTATTATTTACCTGAAGTCCAGCTGTTATTGGATGAATTAGAATCAGGTAATACCTTATCAGGATCTGAAACAACAGATATGATCTCCTCAACTGAAGGGTAAATAAATGTCCACTGTTTATTTCGCTGCCAAACCTCAACAGGAAGTTTGAGTCTGCTTACCTTACCGCTCTTTGTCTTTATTTCTAGGATAACCGGCATAGGCATTTTCTCAAGATTTTCAATAGTAATCAAAGCACCCTGGGCAGGATCATTTTTCACATATTTTACATCTGTAACAGCCTGATCCAGTTTCCAGTTATTTATAAACCAGCCTCTCCAGAACCAGTTCAGATTTTCACCAGCTACGTTCTCTATTGTACGGAAGAAATCATCCGGAGTTGGGTGCTTATAAGCCCAACGCTCAATATAAGTCTTAAATGCTCTGTCAAACCGATCGGGACCAATTACCTGTTCACGTAATAAAGTTAATCCAATGGCAGGCTTATAATAAGCCAGTACACCAATATTCCTTTCTTTCATATTATCGGGACTACTCATAACTGGTTCAAAAGCATCATTTGTAATTATATTACCCAAATTATGCATATCCATAGTTCTTGGATTGTATTCACCGCCATTGAAATCTTTTGAAGCTAAAGAATTTATAAAAGTATTAAAGCCCTCATCCATCCATGCAAATAACCGCTCATTAGAACCGACGATCATTGGAAACCAGGTATGACCAAATTCATGATCAGTAACTCCCCAAAGTGCACCTGACTTAGCGCTTGCACCGCAAAAAACAATACCAGGGTATTCCATACCTCCAGCAACCGAAGCTACATTAGTGGCAGCCGGATATGGAAATTCAAGCCACTTATTAGAATTAAATTCATTTGATGCTTTGGTATATTCTGTTGATCGACCCCAAGCATCCACCCCATCACTTTCTACAGGATATGCAGAAATAGCCATTGACTTTTTACCACTAGGCAGATTCATTCTTGCAGCATCGATAATAAATGCTGCAGATGAAGCCCATGCAGCATCACGCGCATTCTTTAACTTGAAATTCCAGGTTAGTTCCTGCTTGCCTGTTGGACGAGATTTTGGATTAGCAAGTTCAGAGGAAGATCTAATAATCACTGTTTTATCACTTTGAGCAGCAGATTTCCAGCGATTTTGCTGCTCAAGAGTATATACATCCTGAGGATTTGTAAGTTCACCCGAACTCACCACAATATGGTTTGATGGCACGGTAATACTGATATCATAATCACCATACTCGAGATAAAACTCACTAGGACCTGTATATGGTAGCGTGTTCCAACCTAAAACATCATCATATACGCACATTCTTGGGTACCATTGAGCAACTGAGAATATTTTACCATTCTTAGTATTTAAAATACCCATCCGGTCAGAACCATAGTCGGGTGAGATAAACGAATACTCAATTTTTAGCTTTAACTGCCCACCGCCTGCTGAAATTGCAGAAGGAAGGTAGATTTGCATCCGGGTATCTTGAATTAAGAATTCAACTGACAACTCAATAGTTTTGCCTTTTTCAACCGAAATTAATTTTACAGATTTGATCGTATACCCACCATCAAACTGCTGTCCGTGGGCACCATTACGACTTCCTGTTGGTGGAATAATGGCATTACCTCTTGAATCATTCTTAAACAAATTCTGGTCAAGCTGCATCCAAATAAAACCTAATTTATCAGGACTATTATTGGTGTAGGTTATAATTTCAGTGCCTGAAATTTCATTCGTCTGATCATTTAATCTAACAGATAGTTTGTAATCAGCACGATTTTGCCAATAGCTTGGACCAGGCTGACCACCAGAAGATCTATAATCATTTCCATTTTTTGTATAAAATAACGGACTGAACGCGTCATTGTAATTATAGTTATTGACAGTTGCTCCACTCTGATTAACCGTCTGTGCCGCAATCGGAGTAACAAGGCAAATAACCGCAATAAGAAGCGATAAAAATTTTAGTTTATTCATGTAAATTATTTATTGTTAATAGAGAATTGTTGAAATTGCAAGGATTAATATAATTCAATTATTTAAGAAGCTCTAAAAGCTGCTCTTCATTGAATCCAAGAATTATTGTTCCTGAAACTGTTTCAATTACTGGTCGTTTAATAATACTGGGTTTAACCTGCATCAGCTTGAATGCGTCTGCTTTACAAACAATAGACCTTTGAATTTCAGCATCAAGCATTTTCCAAGTAGTTCCACGCTTATTCAGAAATGTCTCCCAGCCTAGCTCATCTGCCCATTCTTCTAGTTTTTCACTACTGATTCCCAGCTTCTTGAAATCATGAAATTCATAATCCAACTGATTAAGCTTGAACCAATCGAGGGTTTTTTTGACCGTATTACAATTAGGTATACCGTAAATTTTCATTTGAATGTTCAATAAATTCGGTTTGGGTTTTCAGAAAACTAGTATTTACTTATTAAAACGGGTCATTGTTAGTTCAGTGCCGGCAGTAACAAAACTTTGAATAAACTCAATAGATTGATCAATAAGTGCAGGAAGTTCTTTTTGCTCATCTGGATCAAATCCACTCAGCACAAAATCAACCTGCCTTCCTTTTGGAAAGTTATCTCCGATACCAAAGCGTAATCTTGGATAATCTGCACTTTCAAGCATAGCTTCAATACTCTTTAAACCATTATGGCCTGCAGGACTACCTTTAGGCTTTAGCCTAATCGTACCAAATGGTAAGGCCAGATCGTCAACAACAACTATTACGTTTTCTTTAGGAATTCCAAGCTCTTGCATCCAATAATTTACTGCCTTACCGCTCAAATTCATAAAAGTAGTAGGTTTAATCACATAAATATTTCTGCTTTTGTAAGTGAATTCCGTATAATATGCAAGTCGCATATTAAAAAAGGAAGAATGCGCTTGCTTGGCAAATTCATCAGCCACCATAAAACCAATATTATGCCTGGTGTCGGCATACTCTGGTCCGATATTACCTAAGCCTACAATCAAATACTTCATGAAGAACAAATATGGCAGAAAGCTTTGAAAAAAAGCTAATTGAATTATAAAAAAAAGCAGCGCAGGTTTTTCCTGCGCTGCTGATCAAAAAATTAATGCAAATTATTTTTTAGCATCGGTTTCAGCTTGCTTTAAAGCACGAGACATTGTAACTGAAACGATAGTATCCTCAGGGTTGTTTGTGATTTTAAAGTTATCGAATTTCAACTCTCCAACACCAACAGATTTACCAACTTCAAGTGAGGTGATACTTACTTCAACATTTTGAGGCATATCTTTTGGCAAAGCTTTAACACGAAGTTTACGTAATTTCTGAATTAACTTACCACCAATTTTAACACCTGGTGAAGTTCCGGTTAGTTTTACAGGAATCTGCATAACAACTGGTTTCTTTTCATCTAACTCTAAAAAGTCAACATGTAAAGGTAAGTCAGTTAATGGATGAAAATTAACATCCTGAATAATGGCCTGTGCTTTCACACTACCAATTTCCAAAGCAACGAATGAAACATCCGGTGTGTACACCAGAGCTTTCAAATCAGCCGCAGACACAGAAAAGTGGATCTGATTTTTTCCACCATAAAGAACTGCAGGAACTAATCCCTGATAACGCAGCTCTTTTGCATCTCTTTTCCCTACGTTCTCTCTTGGAGAACCGCTAATAGCAATTGATTTCATAATTATTTATTTTTATTTGTATTTAGCTGTTAGAAAATCTAACATTCTACTCTTTTTAATCTAGACCCGATAATCGGGTATTGATTCCTTTATTTATTCTATCTTAAACAACTCACTGATTGATCCATGCTCATTAACATTAGCAATGGCTCTACTAAAAAGATCTGCAGTTGATAATACTTTAATCTTAGGACTTGATTTAACAGAGGCAATGGTATCTGTAACAATCAACTCTGTTAAAGCCGACCCCTCAACTGTTCTATAAGCATCGCCTGATAAAACAGGATGGGTACAAACTGCTCTGACACTATTGGCACCATTTTCCATGATTAGTTCAGCAGCCTTAGCCAATGTTCTGGCGGTATCACAAATATCATCCATAAGAACTACATCCCTACCGGAAACATCACCAATAATAGACATAGATTCAATTTCATTAGCTCTTTTTCTTTGTTTATCACAGATAACAACCTCTGCATTAAAAAATTTCGCGAATGTTCTTGCTCTGTATGAACCACCCATATCAGGTGATGCAATAGTTAGATTTGGAAGATTCAAGCTTTTAATATGCGGAACAAATATGACAGATGCATCTAGGTGATCAACAGGTATATCAAAAAAACCTTGAATCTGAGCAGCATGAAGATCCATTGTCATTATTCTGTGAGCCCCTGCAGCAGTAATCAGGTTAGCCATTAATTTAGCTCCTATGGCAACACGTGGTTTATCTTTTCTATCCTGTCTTGCAAATCCAAAATAGGGAACAACGACAGTAATATAATGAGCTGAAGCTCTTTTAGCCGCATCAATCATCAAAAGAAGTTCAACAAGATTGTCATTGGGCTGATTGGTAGATTGTATCAGAAAGACATCACAACCACGAACAGTTTCATTAAAATGAGGTTGAAATTCACCATCACTAAATCTCGATAAAGAAATATCGCCTAGTTTAATACCATAACTTTCACCAATATTCTTAGCGAGCTCTAGTGTTCCAGAACCAGCAAATAACTTTATAGGATTGAAGGATAGGGCCATTTTTTTGAGATTTCGAACTAATAATTTAGGATTAATGCCTAAAAGGACACAATTATATTATAAAAAAATAAATCGCAATGCGATTTTTAAGTGTGCAATTCCGAAACTCGAAATTTTAATTAGTTGCCCGACCAGGATTCGAACCTAGACAAACTGCACCAAAAACAGTTGTACTACCATTATACTATCGGGCAATCAAGTTCAAAAAGAAGCTCCTTTTGAAATGGAATGCAAATATAGTGGGATATACTATAAAGTGCAAATGAAAATTCATTTTTGTTGCAGCAATAGAAGTGAGTATTGGGATAGATTCTGCTTCAGACCTCAGACTTCATACCTCAGACAACTGAAAATAGAACCAGGAGCAAAGAACAAAGACTGTTTAGTGCTAATTTGAGATTTACTGCTTTTTTCATACTTCATGCTTCATGCTTCAGACCTCAGACAACTGACAACTGATAACTGATAACTGATAACTGATAACTGATTTTGAGTATAGAGTATTGAGATAGATTCTGCTTCAGACCTCAGACCTCAGACTTCATATCTCCCATCCTTCAACATGTTTACGATGTACCCTGTGTTGCGCCTGCGGCAGGTTAAATTATTTACACGCTGTTGGGTTTGCCCTTTTTTAAGGCTCAACAACTCTAATTTTTCCGTCTTCGCTAATTACTAAATTCTGTCCAAGCGCTTTTTTCTTCTCAATTAATTTTTGAGAGGATATTTTAATAGCACTTTTTATTTTTTCTTTCAGAATTTCTCTCTCTTTAATGCTCATTCGAAATAATTTTTAATGAGTTAAATTTTTGAATATTGTGTATTGTAAATAATTCGTCTTCAATTTCTTTTTCAGCAATCAATTCCGATTCTGCTTTTGAGTTATCATAGATCAATAATGAATCAACCTTATTGCAATATAATCTGAAAAGATTTTTTATACCAGATTTATATCTACGTTCAATTACATCTGCTTTAATATTGTGCCCACCTTCTGCAACTCTTTTTCGCACTCTATCCTTTGCTAATTCAATTGATTCAAGCCAAAAGAAAATAAGTGTAACGTAATAGCCTTTTGACTTGGCATCCTCTATTGTGTTTATGAATGATTTTGTAGAAAGTGTTGTTTCAAATGAAAAGTCTTGATTTGAGCCTATTAACTCATCTATTCTTTTCAGCATTAATCTTCCTGCTTCTATTGACACATTTTCTGGTTGAAAAGGTGATAGTCCTCTAGCTATTTCGTCTGCATTTACAAACTCTTTACAGTTAAGAAGATCAGGAAGTATGTTGAAAGAGGCTGTTGTTTTACCAGCACCATTACAACCGCTTATTATGTATAGCTTCTTTTCCTCCATGCTCAAAGGTAGAGAACTTTCCTCTTATAGCAAACATAGGGTTGCTGCCATCTCAGATAACGGAACCAAGAACCAGGATTAAAGACTGTTAAGTGCTAATTTGAGATTTTCTGCTTTTTTCATAAATCATACTTCCTACCTCAGACTTCATACCTCAGATAACTGACAACTGACAACTGAAAATGGAACCAAGAGCAAAGAACAAAGATTGTTTAGTGCTAATTGAAATTTACTGCTTTTTTCAGACCTCATGCCTCAGACAACTGACAACAGATAACAGATAACTAATTTTGAGTATTGCGTATAGAGTATTGAGATAGATTCTGCTTCATACTTCATACCTCATCCTTCATATCTCCAATCTCACATCTCATATCTCACATCTCCAATCTCATATCTCATATCTCACATCTCCAATCTCCTTCATGTTAATTTCTGTTAAACACTCATCTGTTTCTACCTCAAATAATAATAATTTCAGTAATTTCGAGGGCAATATTATTGATCTTGAATCCATGAACTATAACAAAATCAACAATTTATTAGGCTGGTTAAGCTTTTTAACAGCCCTAATTGTCTATACTTTAACGCTTGAACCCTCTGCAAGTTTTTGGGATTCAGGCGAATTCATCGCCTCTGCCCATAAACTTCAGGTTGTTCATCAACCAGGTGCTCCTTTATTTTTGATGCTTGGGAAAGTGTTTTCACTACTTGCAGGCGATGATACTAGCCGAGTTGCCTTTTGGATAAATATGTGCTCAGCAGTGGCAAGTGCCGCTACGATCCTCTTCCTGTTTTGGACAATAACTGCCCTGGCTAAAAAAGTTCTTTGGAAAGATGGAGAGAATCTTTCTAACTGGGAACTGATCACTATTATGGGTTCTGGCTTAGTTGGTGCACTTGCTTATACTTTTTCAGATTCATTTTGGTTTTCAGCTGTTGAAGCAGAAGTTTATGCACTTTCATCTCTTTGTACAGCAATCGTTTTTTGGGCAATCCTTAAATGGGATCAGCATGCAGATGAACCTTACTCAGACAGATGGCTGATATTTATTGCCTATGTTATGGGGCTTTCAATTGGGGTACACCTTCTGAACTTACTCGCAATTCCTGCTATTGCATTGGTCTACTATTTCAGAAGATCAAAAACAAGAACTTCGGCAGGAACCCTAATGGCATTACTTGTTGGAATCATTATTCTGGCATTTATTCAATATGGAATTGTTCAATACACAATCAAATTTGCAGCTTACTCTGATCTATTTTTTGTAAATACATTGGGTCTTGATTTTGGAACTGGTGTTTTATTCTTTAGTTTTTTATTGATCGTAAGTCTTGTTTCAGGAATACTTTACAGCATAAATGGAAGCAAAACCCATCTTTTGACGGCCATAACATGTTTTGTGGCACTAATGACCATTGGAGCTGGAATCTCCGGATTAATCATTGCTGCGATCATTTTGGCTGGTCTGGAATACATTCTGAATATCCGTGAAAAAAGAAGGGTACTGAACCTCGCACTAATCTCTATCGTGTTCATTATTTTTGGTTATGGCTCCTTTGCAATGATCGTAATCAGGGCAAAAGCAGATCCAACTCTTAATAATAGTGACCCAGAAAATGCATTTTCATTATTGAGCTATGTAAATAGAGAACAATATGGAGACCGTCCTTTACTTTATGGTCAATTCTTCGATTCAAAGCCTATTGATAACAAAGAAGGTGATATTATTTATCGCAAAGGAAAAGAGAAATATGAAAATGCAGGCCAGAAATTTGAACGCGTCCACGACCGTAATACCCTGTTGCCAAGAATGTACAGCGACGACCCCCAGCACGTAGGTTTTTATCGCGACTGGATGGGTTTAAAAGAAGACCAGTCGCCAACATTCCTCAATAACCTCGGATTCCTAATCAGCTATCAAACCAGCTTCATGTATACCCGCTATTTTGCATGGAACTTTATTGGAAGGCAAAATGATGAACAGGGGCATGGCGATTATATTCATGGAAACTGGCTGTCGGGCATAAGCTTCTTTGACAATATGTTATTGGGAGGACAAAATGAACTTCCTAAAAGTCAATTAAGCAATAATGCCTATAACAAGTTCTACTTCCTTCCTTTTATTCTTGGAATTATCGGAGCATTATGGCACTTTAAACAGAATCAAAAGGATGCCGGAATTGTGGCACTACTATTCTTCTTCACAGGGCTAGCTATCGTTCTGTACTTAAATCAAAATCCGCTTCAACCAAGAGAACGTGACTATGCCTATACAGGCTCATTTTACGCATTCGCCATTTGGATAGGCCTTGGGGTGGCAGGAATAACAGATTTCTTACGCAAAAAACTGAATGCTCCAAAAGCAGCTGTTCTAGCCGCAATGATAGGATTACTGGCCGCACCGGTTTTAATGGCTAAAGAAGGCTGGAATGATCATAACCGCTCCACAAAGTTTACAGCCCGCGATATGGCAATCAATTACCTTGAGTCTTGCGCGCCTAATGCCATTTTATTCACCTATGGTGATAACGATACCTACCCACTCTGGTATGCACAGGAAGTTGAGAATGTCAGACCCGATGTGAGAGTGGTTAACCTTAGTCTTCTGGGAACCGATTGGTATATCAGACAAATGAAAAAGAAAGTAAACCAGGCTGACCCCCTTCCAATTACTATGCCTGATGAAAAATTTGTTCAGGGAGTAAGAGATGTAATGGGATATCAGGATTATAACACAGCCGGCGCAGTTGAATTGAAAGATATTTTTGACATCATGACCTCTGATAATGATGCAGATAAAGCAACCTATGAGGATGGAAGCAAAGAGAACTTCCTACCAACAAAAAATTTCAAGATCACCATTAACCCAGATCAGATTATTGCCAGCAAAACAGTTTCTGCAAATAAAAAAGATCTGATTTTGCCATCTATGGAATGGACATTTAATAAAAACTATGTCACAAAAACAGAATTGGCTTTAATTGATATTCTTGCACATAATGACTGGAAACGTCCTATATATTTTGCTATCACTGTTCCGGATGATAATTATATGGGACTAGGTGAATACTTATATAACGAGGGTTTTGCCTATCGACTTCTTCCGCTTAAAAAGCCAGCGCTTGATACTGCAAGTGGTGAGAAAGCTGAACTGACCAACACCGATCAGATGTATAACAATATGATGACCAAGTTTAAATGGGGCAATATGAAGAATGCCACTTATCTTGATCCAGAATCAGTAAGAATGAGCTTTACCATCATCAATCATTTTAACATTCTTGCAGAAAATCTGTATCGTGAAGGCCGAACCGAAGAAGCTAAAAAAGCGCTTTTAAAATGTATGGAAGTTGTGCCTGATAAAAATCATTCGCTAAACTTTACTATCCGTAAATTCTACATGGCCGATCTACTTTACAAACTAAAAGAAGTAAAGAAAGCCAATGAAATTGTGGCTAATACTGCCGAATACATCGAAGACCAGCTAAATTATCTTGCTGCCATAGCACAAACTAAGGAAAACCTGAATACTCGTGAGGTACAACTCGGAGTTTATGTGATGACTGAACTTGCAAAATTGACTGTTCAGAATGGGGAGAAAGAACTGAATAAAAAATTGCAGGATCGCCTAAAAGTTATTGAATCAAAATTCATTAGCACAGAACGCTAAGAATTATCCTTTAACCTTCTAAAAAAAATCCCCGCTAAATTTAGCGGGGATTTTTTTTTATTAATTTCAAATCGGTACATTCAACTCCAACAAAATATTCGAATTTGAATAGGCATGCCCGAATCTGATCAAAAAATTATTCACGTAAAAGATCTAAATAAATCTTTTTCAGGTATTAAGGCACTGGATAATATTCAGTTTGACCTTTATCCAGGCGAAGTCCATGCCCTAATGGGCGAAAATGGAGCCGGAAAGTCTACATTCATGAAAATTTTAATGGGTCTTATCCTTCCAGATTCCGGTTCAATTAATTTTAACGGAGAGTTCATTGAAAACATGGATGTTCATAAAATGCTAAAAAAAGGCATTTCAATGATCCATCAGGAAATTTTAATGGTTCCTGAATTAACGATCGCTCAAAATATTTTTTTAGGAAGAGAATTTAAACAAAGGTTTTGGCTTGATGAACAAGAAATAGATAAAAAATCGGAAGAAATACTGAATTTGATTGGACTAAATCTAAATGTTCAGACCAAAGCAAAACAGCTGAGTATTGCCGAAATGCAACTAATTGAAATCGCAAAGGCAATTTCTAACCATGCAAAAGTCATCATCATGGATGAACCCACCTCTGCACTCTCAGATAAAGAGTGTGAACTACTTTTTAAAATAATTAATGATTTAAAAAGTAAGGGAGTAGGCATTATCTATATTTCTCATAAACTAGAAGAGATCTTTCAGATTGCAGATCGAATAACAGTATTAAGGGATGGCCAATATATAGCTACAAAAAACACATACGAACTGGATAAAAATAGCCTAATCTCACTGATGGTTGGTCGGGAAATTGAAAACTTATTTTCTTCAGATTCCAGAGTTCCGAGCAATGCAATTTTAGAGGTCCGTGGTATAAGTAAAAAAGGCAAGTTTGAAAATATCAATTTCGAAGTACATGCACATGAAGTACTTGGAATTGCCGGTTTAATGGGTGCTGGCAGAACCGAAATTGCAAGAGCTATCTTTGGATTAGACAAAATAGATAGCGGCGAAATACTATTAAAAGGCCATAAAATAGAAATAAGATCTCCAAAAGATGCTATAGAAAAGGGCATAGCCTATGTCAGTGAAGACCGTAAAGCATTAGGATTCATTCCGGAAATGTCAATGATAGAAAATATTAGTCTCTCTAATTTGAAAAACTATTCAAAAGGAGGATTCATTCAAACTAAAAAAGAGACAAAAGTTTCTTCCCAAATGGCTGACGATCTAAAAATAAAAGCTGCAGGCCTGAATCAAAAAGTAATGAATTTAAGTGGAGGGAATCAACAAAAAATTGTGATTGCAAAGGCTTTATTAACCTCACCCGCTCTCTTAATTTTGGATGAACCTACTAGAGGGATTGACATTGGAGCAAAGCATGAAATTTATAAGCTAATTAACCAATTGGCCAATAATGGATTAGCAGTCATCATCATTTCATCAGAATTACCTGAAATTTTGGGAATGAGTGACAGGATCCTGGTTTTATCTAAAGGAAAACAAACAGCTATTCTAAATAAACAGGAAGCAAGTCAAGAAAAAATCATGCACTATGCAATACATTAATAACATTCGCCAATATGGTTTACTCATTGTATTTGGCATTATTTGCCTTATAATTTCTCTGATTACACCGCAATTTTTAACTGTTTCAAACCTGACCATCATTGTCACTCAGGTTTCAATCAATGCATTGCTAGCCTTCGGAGTAACGTTTGTGATTATTACAGGAGGCATTGACCTTTCCTTAGGTTCTATAGTTGCAGTCACTGGGGTTACAGCTGCAATGCTTGCCCATCCTGATAGCTACCCAGTTTTGATTCCAATAGTAATGGGTTTACTCGCAGGACTGCTGATGGGAGCTTTCAATGGTTTTATCATCACAAAAAGCAAAATCGCTCCATTTATTGTCACGCTGGGTACCATGACCATAGGACGAGGATTAGCCCTGATACTTAGCGATGGAAGGCCGGTATCTAACCTGTCTGACTCTTTTAATTATTTAGGAAGCGGAACAGTTCTTGGAATTCCTATATTAATACTAATTTTCATTCTTGTTTTTGCAGTCTGTTCTATTATTCTCAGTAAAACGGTCTTAGGCAGGTACATTTATGCTATTGGCGGTAACGAACAAGCTGCCAGAGCTTCAGGGATTAATATTGATCGGGTCAAATTATCTGTATATTCAATTTCGGGCTTATTGGCAGGTTTAGCGGGTATTTTATTAGCCTCCAGAATTACTACTGGCCAGCCTAATGCAGGAGCTGGATTCGAGTTAGATGCTATTGCAGCTGTCGTTATTGGTGGCACAAGCACTGCAGGCGGTAGAGGCACTATGGTAGGCACCTTAATTGGCGTTTTACTTATTGGGGTAATAAATAATGGTTTAGATTTACTTAATGTCACATCCTACTATCAACAAATAGTCATGGGAATCATCATCATCGGAGCAGTGGTTTTAGATAGCCTGAACCAGAAATCAAATTCTTAAAAATAATAAATGAAACACTCTTATATAATTTTAATCGCATTAATAACGCTGTGTGCAGGATGTAATCAATCAACTAACAGCCAAAAAAACAAGGAAAATAACATAGTGATAGGCGTATCCATGCTTAGCATGCAAAATGAATTCATTGTAAATATCAATGATGAGATGCAGAAAAAAGCACAGGAACTAGGTGCCGAATTGATTATTGTGGATGCCGAACGTTCTTCATTAAAGCAAATTGAACAGATTGAGAGTTTTATAGCACAAAAAGTGGATGTTATTATTCTGAATCCTTGCGAATATGAAGCCAGCTCTCCTGCTGTAGCCAAAGCTCTGGCAGCCAACATCCCAATTGTAAATGTAAACTCAGCTACCAAAATAGCACCAACTGCCTTTGTGGGATCGAATGATCTAGAATCTGGCAGAATTGCAATGAAATTCATTGCCGAACAGCTGGGAGGGAAAGGTAATATTGTGATGATCCAGGGCTTAAATGGACAGGCCGCGCAAATACAAAGAGAGCAGGGTGCAAAAGAGATTCTGAAAGAATACCCCGAACTGAAACTTATTGCACAGCAAACAGCAGAGTGGGATAGATCAAAAAGTATGGACTTAATGCAAAACTGGATTCAATCTTATGGAACAAAGATTAATGCAATATTTGCACATAACGATGAAATGGGATTGGGGGCAGTAAAAGCATTGCAGGATGCTGGAATGAAAGATAAAGTAGTGGTGGTAAGTATTGATGCTATCGCGGATGCACTACAGGCAGTCAAAAAAGGTGATTTAGATGCTACAGTTTTTCAGGATGCCAAAAAACAAGGTGCCGGAGCTATTGAAACCGCTGTAAAGATTGCTCAAGGACAAAAAGTTGAAAAAGAGTTAATGATTCCATTTCAATTGGTTACCAAAGCAACTATTAAAGCGTATTTGAAATAAATAATCACTCATTCTAGAAAATTGATTTTTACTTTACACGTACAACACGCTTGCAATAACATATTTCCTATATTGTAACTTGTTCTATCAATTAGATCCAGGTAAAACTAAAATTTCGAGGTAATCAATGAAACAAATTCTTAAAAAAGCTTTTACAGGAAATAAGGCAATAATTCTTTGCATTACCCTTCTGGCAATTCTTCTGTTAAAGTTTATTTATACTGAATTTACTCCATCAACATCGTTGCTTGCTCTACCTATCGAAAATTTCTGGCTATGGCAATTTCTAGGAAGACTTCATCCAATGGCGGTTCACTTCCCAGTTGGACTACTCCTTTTTGCTGCTTTTATGGAGCTATTTACCCTGAAAAAATTTAGTTCCTCATTACGTCCTGGCATTCAAATACTTGTAATTGCAGGAACGGTTTCTGCACTAGTTTCTACATTCCTAGGATATTTTCTCTCCACAAATGGGGATTATAGCGCAAATTTAAGCATTCATCAATGGCTGGGTATTGTTGCAGCATTTTTAGGAATAATTGTCTGGCAGATTCAGAACAGAATACTAGTAAAAAATCAGTATTCACTTATAAAAACATATCGAATTTTCTTATTTATCACCGCATTTGGAGTACTAGCCGCTGGGCATTTTGGAGCTTCATTAACCCATGGCGATGATTACCTGACTAGTACCCTACCCTGGAATGAAGAATTTGAGGATGCGAATACTGCAAATTTTGATCTGGCAGCTTTCAAAATGGATACTGTTAAACTGACCCTAAAGCAGGAAACAGAACTCAATTTAAAAGTCAGAGCAATATTTGCCCATAACTGTTATAAATGTCATGGTGATGAAAAGATTAAAGGTGAGCTAAGATTAGATCGCAAGAATATGGCTTTTAAGGGGGGCGAAAACGGCCCGGTCATTATTCCGGGTAATGCGGCAGAAAGTGAACTATTCAGACGTATAAATCTGCCTTCTAGCCACAAGGAGGTAATGCCTTCTAAGGGTAAGAAGCTTAGTGAGAATGATATTGCTGTAATCAATTACTGGATCGAGAAAGGTGCACCATGGCCCGACGGACCAGATAAGAATGAAGTTTTTAATAATGCTGCTCTTGCTCCCAGAAATCCGGCGCTTCCTCCCGCACAGGGTATCCATACCAATCCGGTAGATCGCTGGACCAATCAGTATTTTGTAAAAAATAAAATTGAATGGCCTGAACTGGTTGATGACAGAACCTATTTGAGGAGAATATTTCTGGATATCATTGGTTTACTACCAAGTCAGGAAGATATAAAAGCATTTAGTAAGGATAATAGGCCAGATAAAAGAGCGGTCTGGAGTAGAAAATTATTAGATCGAAAAGATGACTATGCAATCAACTGGCTCACCTTCTGGAATGATGCGCTGAGAAATGATTATACCGGTACTGGTTATATTACAAATGGGCGTTATGCCATTACCGATTGGTTGTATCAATCAATCCAATCAAATATGCCTTATGATCAATTTGTAAAAGAATTGGTTAGCCCTAAAGATGATCGTTCTAAAGGATTTGTTGAAGGTATTAAATGGCGTGGCGTTGTAAATGCCAGTCAAAGAACTGAAATGCAGGCTGCACAAAACGTATCACAAGTTTTTTTAGGGCTGAATTTAAAATGTGCATCCTGCCATAATAGTTTTATAAGCGACTGGAAGCTAGAAGATGCTTATGCTTTTGCCAATATTTTTGCTGATACTACGCTAGAAATAAACCGTTGCGATAAGCCCACCGGCAAATATACTGATGCCAGAATGCTCTGGAAGGAACTGGGCAGCATTAACAATAAAGCAAAAGTATCGGTTAAACGGGCACAGTTGGCAGATAATATGGTAAAACCGCAAAATGGCCGATTATATCGTACGCTAGTCAATAGAATGTGGGCTCAAATTATGGGGCGTGGTTTTATTGAACCAGTAGATATGATGGACAATGAGCCCTGGAGCCAAGATATGCTGGATTGGATGGCCTTTAATTTCCAGCAAAATAAGTCGGATATTAAAGAATTGATCTTTATGATCACTACCTCCAACACCTACCAACTACCATCCGCAGGATTTAAAGACCCAAATGAAATAATAGCCAAAGAATACAAATTCACCGGAAGATTAAGAAAAAGAATGTCAGCAGAACAGTTTGCTGATGCCGGATCAGCACTTTTTGGTACACTTTTTCCAGATTCAATGATTCGATACAAACCGATATTTACTCCTTCCATTAATCAATCTAGTCTGCTATTCAACCGTGCCTCTCTAGTTGTAAATAATCCATTTTTGACGGCTCTGGGCAGGCCAAATAGAGAAACAGTTTCTACAAGCAGAGAGTCGCAGGCAAATCTATTACAGGCCCTTGAACTCACCAATGGCGAAAGATTCAACTCAATGCTCAAGAAAGGTGCAGAAAACTGGAAATTAAAGTATAAGAGCGGCGATTTGATCATTAAAGAGGTTTACAAACAAGCATTAGGACGAGAAGTGAAAGATGATGAACTCAAGCTTGCAAAAAAAATATTAGGGGATAAGCCCGCAACTGATTCTATACAAGATCTTTTTTGGGCTATTATGCTACTCCCTGAATTTCAAATCATTTATTAATTATTAGGCATGAATAATCATTGGAACAGACGGGAATTTATAAAAAACAGCAGTGCAGCTACTCTTGCGGCACTTGCGGCAGGTGCTCCACTAACAAGTTTATTGTCATCTTGTAATAGCAAGAGAACAAATTCCAAAGCCGATACGGTCATCCTGCTTTGGATGGCTGGAGGAATGGCCCATACCGATACGTTTGATCCAAAAAGATATACTCCTTTTTCAAAGGGCATGAATGCAAATGATGTACTGAGTACTTTTAAGCCTGTTCCTACAATTCTGGATGGGGTTTCCTTTTCAGAAGGACTTGAATCTATTGGTTCAATGTTGGATAAAGGTACCGTGATCCGCTCGTATGTTGCCGGAGATATGGGACATATTTTACACTCCCGACACCAATACCACTGGCATACCTGCTATAAACCACCTCAGTCAGTATCTGCACCACATATAGGATCATGGATTGCAAAAGAGCTGGGATCTGTGAATCCGGTAATTCCAGCTTTTGTTGATATAGGTCAACGGTTTACCTTGGGCGAAGGCGAAGAATTAAAAGCTTTCCATACTGCAGGCTTTCTAGGTAGTGAATACGGTCCTTTCTTGATACCTGATCCATCAGCCGGACTTGAAAGTGTAAGACCACCCTTAGGTATGTCATCTATGAGGTTTGAAAAAAGGAACCAGCTATATAATGATTTGATGAGCAACAGTGCGATGGGAGAATTTGGTAGCGATTATCAAAAGGAATCATTAAGACGGTCAATGGAACAGGCCTACATGCTATTAAAATCGCCTGAGGCCGCCGCATTTGATCTCAGCAAAGAACCCAAAGCAAGCTATGATATTTACAATACAGGCAAGTTTGGATTAGGCTGTTTGATGGCTCGCAGGTTAACAGAACAAGGAGCCCGGTTTATTAGTGTAACCACAGAATATGAGCCATTCAAAAGCTGGGACACACATGACAATGGGCATACTCGCTTAATTGACATGAAAAAACAAATCGATGGTCCAATTGCACAATTGGTAAAGGATCTCGAAAAATCTGGTCATCTGGATCGCACATTGATCATTTTAGCTAGTGAATTCAGTAGAGATATGATGGTTGAAGGCCGGCCCGATCTTAAGGTTGAAGAGCAGGTAGCCCAGCCCGACATTATTCATGACATCAAAAACTACGGTATGCACCGCCACTTTACTGATGGATGTTCGATATTAATGTTTGGCGGAGGAATTAAAAAAGGAAGCGTTTATGGCAAAACAGCAGATGAACGTCCGTGCAAAACCGTTGAAAAGCCTATCATGATTGAACAGATCCATCAAACAATCTATCATGCTTTGGGTATTGCTGAAGATGCGCATTATGTGGTAGAAAAGCGACCATTTTATACCACTCCCGACGGATTAGGGAAAGCTGAAATGAGATTGTTCGGATAATTGAAAAGCCTAGAGGATAGTAGCAAGACATACCATTTTTAACTTACTGATTTTTTAAAAGCCTGACAGGTCAGGACAGACAGTTAAAATTTAATCTATATTTTGCATTTGGTATCAATCACCTGATATTGTTTTCCCAATTTATTCTATATTTATTTATATAAAATACAAATACCGGAAATTCAATACATTTTACCCGTGAATGTTTGGCAATCAAACCCGATATTCAAAAAACGACATTTACAAAACACGATTAAATAATTCAATAAATACAAATAATTTCAGTTTTGATGGCTTCAGGAGGGATATTTCATTTTACAAAAGTTTTTATTGGTTTAGGAATTCTGCCATTACTTTCTTTTCAATCTGTTTCTGAACTCAAATTCAAAAAGCAATTGATTGCATCAGAAAGTGCAGAATCTGTTGGTGTTTTTGATGTGAATGGAGATCAAAATATGGATATTGTGTCAGGAAGCTATTGGTATGAGGGGCCATCATTTTTAAATCGTCATTTCATTGGGAAGATAGAAAGGGTAGGTGAATATTACGATGATTTTTCGACTATACCTCTTGATGTTGATGGCGATGGAAAAATAGATTTTATAACCGGTGGGTGGTTTAGCAAAACGCTTCGATGGAGAAAAAATCCGGGCAATGACCAGGAATGGGCACAAGTGGATATTGCACTAACAGGCAATATAGAAACTACTCGGGCTTGGGATGTAGATGGAGACGGATTTGATGAAATTGTGCCCAATACTCCAGGAAGCCCCTTGGTTTATTACACCTTAAAACGGGATAAAAACAAAAAAGCATTAGGTCAGTTTACAAAAACGCAAGTTGCTGAAAAGCATGGCCACGGCTTAGGTTTTGGCGATATCAATGGTGATGGAAGGGGTGATTTCATTGTTACTGAGGGCTGGTTTGAGGCTCCTGACAATCGGGAAAATAAAGCATGGACCTTCCACCCCGACTTTAATTTAATGGATGCCTCTATTCCAATTATCGTTGCAGATATAAACCAGGATGGATTAAATGATTTAATTGCAGGTCATGGTCATTCCTATGGACTTTATTGGTATGAACAGAAAAAAGATGGAAAATCGCTTAAATTTATCAAGCACCCAATTGATCCATACCATTCACAGTTTCATACAATGGAATGGGCAGATATTGATAATGACGGACAAATGGAGCTGATTACCGGCAAACGTTATCGTGCACACAATGGTAAAGATGCGGGCGATAATGAATCTCCAGGTCTTTATTTTTTTAAATGGAATGGTGAATCATTTACAAAAAACGTGATTAGTTACGGCCCATTTGGTGAAGGCAAGGGCACAGGAATTTATTTCGCCATTGCTGATATGCATAAAACTGGCAGAAAAGATATTGTGGTTGCAGGCAAGGATGGCTTATATATATTTTTTAACGAGAAACCATAATCAACTAATTTGAACGCTATCTCAAAAATCAATTTTATATTTAAAATACTTTAAAATAATAGTAGACAAAATTATGAATCGGAACACGTATTTAAAATTGGCAGGATTGCTGGTGATCGTCTTTTTTTTGGGGATCTCTTTTATTGACAATGTTAAGGAAACTACCAGGGAACGGATCAGAGAATTAGATCCAAAAGTTGAAAAGCTTAAGCTGCAGCCAAATTTTAATGCAGAACACCTTTATAGTCCTTCTGAGAGCAAAAATGGCTCATGGGTTGCCATGACCTTCGATAATAAGGGAAGAATGATTGCTTGTGATCAATATGGATATTTATACCGATTAACAATTCCACCAATTGGAACGGATGCTGTTAAATCAAAAGTAATCGTTGAAAAATTAGAGCTAAAAATTGCCGGCGATACCTCTTCAGTAAAAATAAAAATGGGATATGCTCAAGGCTTATTATATGCATTTAACAGTCTTTACGTAATGGTGAACCATAAAAGCGATACCTCAATGGCCAAAGGAAGTGGCCTTTATCGCCTTCAGGACACCAATAATGATGATCAATACGATAAAATATCCTTACTAAAGGATCTGGTTACACCCGGTGGTGAGCATGGACCGCACAGTATGGTAATTTCTCCTGATAAGAAATCTATTCACCTGATTGCTGGAAATCATGTAGATGTTCCAAAGATGGAAGCCTATCGCCTACCCGAAACTTGGCAGGAAGATAATTTATTCCCATTAATAAAAGATCCAAACGGACATGCAAATGATCGTTATGCACCTGGAGGTTTCGTCGTAAAAATTAATCCTGAAGGAACAAACTGGGAATTAATTAGTGCCGGCTACAGAAATGCATTCGATCTTGCCTTTAATGAAGTTGGCGATATGTTTGTGTATGACGCTGACATGGAATGGGATTTTGGTATGCCATGGTACAGGCCTACACGAATTAGTCATTCTACAAGCGGAAGCGAGTTTGGATGGCGCACAGGAAATAGCAAATGGTCGCCAGCTTATCCCGATAATTTACCTGCTATATTAAACATCGGACAAGGCTCTCCTACCAGTCTTTTTAGTGGTAATAATGCACGTTTCCCAGAAAAATATCGTAAAGGCTTGTTTGCTTTCGACTGGAGTTTTGGTATAATTTATGCCGTTCAACTTAATCCTAGTGGATCTTCTTATAAGGCAACGGCCGAAGAATTTATTTCAGGTGCACCACTCCCTTTAACCGATGGTATCATCGGACCAGATGGAGCGATGTATTTTTTAACTGGTGGCCGAAAACTTGATTCAGACCTGTATCGTGTATATTATGGCGATAACAAATTGCCTAATGATCCAATAGTTTCAAAACCCTCAGCAGATATTTTACAGGCCAGAAATTTAAGAAGACAATTAGAAACCTTCCATGGAGCACCCAATGCAAAAGCAATCGCTCTTGCCTGGCCAAACCTAAAAAATACTGATCGCTATATTCGCTATGCTGCCCGCATTGCCATGGAGCACCAACCTATTAGCCAATGGCAGGAAAAAGCATTCCTAGAAAAAGACCCACAAATACGTACTCAAGCCATGATTGCTTTGGCCAGAACTGCTAACAGAGGTTTACAAGTTAGAATGATCAATGCATTGATGTATATAAACTTCAATGGATTGCCAGAATCTCAAAAAATAGATGTTTTAAGAGCTTATGAGTTACTAATTTCAAGAATGGGTAAACCCCATGATGCTGAAAAAACTAAATTAAGTAGTTATTTGAATCAATTTTATCCTGCAAAAAGCAATGAATTGAATCGCTCCTTCAGTAAGGTTTTGGTAGCATTAGATGACCCTTTAGTTGTTCAAAAAACACTTGCATTGCTTGAAGGAGTTGTACTAGATGTTGATGACCAAAAAACTTTCATGCAATCTTCAGACTTAATTCTACGTAATCCTCAATACGGACTTGATATTGCAGGTATGTTAGCTAAAACACCGCCAGCACAACAGATCTATTACATAACCGCATTAAGTGAAGCAAAAAATGGCTGGACAACCGAATTAAGGGGGAAATATTTTAAATGGTATTATACCGCATTTGGATATAAAGGGGGAAATAGTTTTATTGGCTTTATCGATAAAGCGCGTAAAATGGCTTTAGCTAATCTGCCTCAAAAGCAATTTGAATACTATAATAAAATTTCGGGCAATGAATTACTGACTACTAATGGCATGAAACTAGCCAGCGCCGGAAGCCCTAAAGGTCCTGGAAGAGCATGGAAAATAGAGGAAGCCTTAAAATTTGTACAGAACGACTCCACAGACAGAAACTTCGAGCAAGGAAAAATGTTGTTTAGCGCAACCCAATGTATTTCATGCCATAATATGAAAGGCGAAGGTGGTGCTGTTGGCCCTTCACTTACTCAGTTGGGAACACGTTTTTCTGCTAGAGATATTTTAGAGTCGATTCTTGAACCTAATAAAGTAATATCTGATCAATATGCATACACCGCTTTCTATCAGAAAGATGGAAGTGTAGCCATAGGTAGACTTAAAAATGAAGACTCAGAAAAATATTATATTTCTCAGAATCCATTTGCTCCACAAACCTTGCGCGAGGTGCTTAAGGTAAATGTGGTAAGAACACGAATTTCGGATGTATCTTCCATGTATTCTGGCATGATCAATGGCTTGAATAAGGAAGAACTGAAAGATTTGATGGCCTATTTGATGTCAGGATCAACTAAAGATCATGCAATCTATAAGCCAAAGAATATTAAATAATTATCAGGAGAACTTAGTTTGATACATCAAGCATGGCATAATAAACTATCTAATAACGCCCAGTTGGGTGGTATTGAAACCTCGGTATTAGATAATGGTGCAGGTCGTGGTACCCGCATTGCATGGATCAATACCGGAACCGGATTACGCTTTAAAGTGGTGATTGATCGTGCTATGGATATTGCCGATACCTTTTATAATGAGCATAGCCTGGCCTGGTTGAGCCATTCAGGAATTACTTCTGCTCAGCCTATGTCTGATAAAAGCACAAGCTGGCTTAAAACTTTTGGAGGTGGATTGCTAGTTACTTGCGGATTAAGTCATGTTGGCGGGCCAGAAAGCGATGAATTTGGTGAACGTGGTATTCATGGTGAGATTAGCAATATTCCTGCCGAAATTGAGTCGATCATACAGCCAGATCCCATATTAGGGAAAATGGATATGAGTATAACGGGAATTATCAGACAGTCGCAGGCACTTGGCAGCAGACTGGAACTGAGACGTACCATTGCTGCAACTCTTGGAAAATCAGTGATCCGTATTCATGATGAAGTGATCAATAGAGGCAATACAGATGCAGCACACATGCTTTTATATCATTGTAATTTTGGCTGGCCTTTAATTGATGAAGGCACAAAAATACTTTGGAATGGCACATGGAAGCCACGAGATGGCAATCCAAATAAAATATTCCGCGAAGAAAATGATTTCAAGAAATGTTTGCCTCCACTCGATGATCATCAAGGTAGTGGAGAGGAAGTTGCTTTCATTGATCCTCAAGCAGATGATGATGGATTTTGTACGTGCGGACTTGAAAATTCCAAACTTGGATTACGAGTCAACTTAAAATTTCAGAAAAAACAATTACCATGCTTAACCAACTGGCAGCATTTTGGAAAAGGTGAATATGTAGTAGGACTTGAGCCTGGAACAAATTCACCAATCGGACAAAGTCAGGCTAGGCGTCAGAATGAATTAATTCAACTGGCTCCGGGAGAGACAAGAAATTATGCATTAGAAATAGAATTAATAACTAATAAATAGGCTGATAACAACCCGATTTAAGCCTTAATTAACATTCAAATTAGAATATGAGTTTAGCAAAGAAAGCATTAGAACAAGGAAAAGGGATATTGAGGTTAGCACCTACCTGGGTACCACGTTCATTTTGTGTACCTGGAAGAAGGATTAAGTTACACCCGGATGATTATTATGTATTGGGAGGCCAAAGAGGAGGCATTGATGAACGTTGGCTTTCTTCTACAACACCCGCACAAAATGGTCCTTTGACTGGCAAAAACGAAGGATTAAGCCCTGTAGTTTTCAATGAAGGTGGTAAAGAAGAACAATTTTTATTGAAAGATGCAATAGATGAGCTTAAAGGTGAAGTAATTGGAAATCGTTTATGGAATGAGCATAAAAGTTGGCCCATGTATTCCAAGTTTTTTGACAATATGGGGCCACTTCCTCATCATATTCATCATAATGATGAACATGCTGCTAAAATAGGTCAGAAAGGTAAGCCTGAAGCCTATTATTTTCCGCCTCAACTAAATAATCATGGTGGCGATTTTCCATATACCTTTTTTGGGATTGCACCAGGTACCACTAAAGCGCAAATTCGCGAATGCTTGGTTAATTTCACCAAGGGCGATAATAAGCTAACAACCTATTCACAGGCATTTAAATTAGAACCGGGAACCGGGTGGGATGTTCCTCCAGGAATGCTGCATGCACCGGGAAGTATGTGTACCTATGAACCTCAAAAAGCATCCGATGTTTTTGCGATGTACCAATCATTGGTGAATGAAGCGATCATCCCTGAAGAATTATTGTGGAATGGAACTCCCAAAGATAGAATTGGAGACTATGACCAATTAATGGAAGTTATTGATTGGGACTTAAATGTGAATCCGAATATTTTGGAAACTCGTTTCATGATGCCAAAGCCCGTAAAACCACTTAAAGAAATGGAGGCTGAAGGATATATCGAAAATTGGGTATGCTATCGGTCTGCAGCATTTAGTGCAAAAGAGCTCACTGTTTTACCGGGGCAAACCGTACTCATCAAAGATAGCGCCTGTTATGGGATGATCGTGATGCAGGGACATGGAAAATTCGGGGTTTGGGATATCGAAACTCCTGCGCTGATCCGTTATGGTCAACTGACTAACGATGAATTCTTTGTGAGTGAAAAAGCGGCATTAGAGGGGGTTCGCATCAGCAACCCATCCAAGACAGATCCTATTGTAATACTCAAACATTTTGGTCCAGAAAATCCGGATCTTATTTTATAATTTTTATATACTTTTTGAATATGACTAAGAATTCTTATCCAAAACTTCACAATGCCACATGGCCTGGTATTGTGGGTAAAGGTCCTGATTCAGAACCACCGATCTCATTAGAAAAAATGCTAGAAATGACCGCAGCTGCAGAAGTTGACGGAGTTAAGTTTGATGGAGTTGATGTTGGTCTTTTTGACCCTTCAATAAACTTAGATGATCAGGATGGCATTAAAAGATTGGCTGATCAGGTAAGTAAACACAATTTAGTGATTGGCAGTTTGGTTGCACCAATTTGGGGCGGACCAGCAATGGGTACCAAAGAAGATCGTACAAACTTTGTGGATCAGGTACGTAAATCATGTATTTATGGCCAAAAATTAAAGGATATGGGTGTTCGCCCATACGGCGTTATCCGAATTGATTCTGCCAGTAGTGTTGAAAGCTGGGCTGCAGATCCGGTAAATAATACCAAACTCATTGCTCAGACTTTCCGTGAAGCTTGTGATGTTGCCGCAGATTATGGCGAAAAATTAGCTGCCGAAGGTGAAATTTGCTGGGGCGGAATGCATAGCTGGAAAGCAATGCTCGACACGCTGGAGGCTGTAGATCGCCCAAATATTGGCTTTCAAGCAGATATGTCACATACTTTTTTATATCTACTAGGATACAATGCACCAGAGCATCGCATATTACCTACCGATTATCAATGGGATGACCGTGAAGCGCTGACAGAGGGGCTTAAAAAATTAACAGCTGCTTTACGTCCATGGACCATTGATTTTCATGTGGCTCAAAATGATGGAACCGCTTATGGATCAGGATCGCACGATAAAACTGGCCGACATTGCCAAGCAACAGACCCTAACGGTAAATTAGATATTGCTGTAGATGCAGGACATTGGCTTCGGAATGAAAACGCTGAACTCACAAAAGCATTTAAACACATTTGCTGGGATGGTTGCATGTTTCCAAATGCCGTGCTGAATGAGCAAAAGACATGGAATGATATTTTGGCGGCAATGATCAAAGTTCGCAATTTGAACAGCTGGTCTTAATCAATAATTTTAATTTTTCAGAATATAACGATGGCTAATAAAAAAGAATTAAGAATCGGTTTAATTGGATGTGGCTTTATGGGCCGAACCCATTCAAACGGTTATAAACGAGTTGGTGATTTTTTTCCTGAACTGGACTATCGTCCGGTTTTAAAAGCAGTTTGCTCCCGCAGTAAGGACAAAGTTCAGGCATTTGCTGAACAATGGGGTTATGAATCATTTGAAACAGATTGGAAAGTATTGATTGCACGTAACGATATTGATGCGGTTGACATTTGTGCACCCAATAATATGCATGCCGAAATTGCTATCGCTGCGGCGGCGGCTGGCAAAATGATCTTATGCGAAAAGCCTCTTTCAAGGACTTTAGCTGAAGGAGTAGCCATGGTAGAGGCGATTGAAAAAGCAGGTGTAGCCAATACAGTTTGGTATAATTATCGCCGTATTCCCGCTGTTACCTTGGCTAAACAAATTGTTGATTCGGGCAAACTGGGCAAAATATTTCATTACAGGGCTAACTTCCTGCAAGACTGGACAATTAATGCTGATCTGCCTCAGGGCGGCGAAGGTTTATGGCGCCTAGACATTGATGCTGCAGGATCTGGTGTTACGGGTGATCTGCTCGCACATTGTATTGATACCGCTATTTGGTTAAATGGAGGGATTAAAGATGTTTCTGCACTTACTGAAACTTTTGTTAAGGAACGCATGCATCAGCTGACCGGTAAAAAAGAAAAAGTAGGAATTGACGATGCCTGTATTTTTCATTGTCACTTCAACAACGGATCTCTGGGGCTGTTTGAATCTACGCGATATGCAAGGGGACATAAGGCATTGTACACTTTTGAAATAAATGGTGAAAATGCTTCTATTCGATGGGATCTGCACGACCTAAATCGTTTGGAATATTTTGATCATGCAGATGATTCAATTGTTCGTGGCTGGCGTTCCATTCATGTAACTGATGGCGATCAGCCTTATATGGACAAATGGTGGGTTCCCGGCCTTTCAATTGGTTATGAACATTCATTTGTGCATCAGGTTGCTGATTTTCTGAAAAGTCTGGAAACTGGTGAGACCTGCTCTCCAACCTTTAAAGAGGCTCTAGAAACTCAAAAAGTATGTGAAGCGGTAATTGATTCTGCAAATTCAAGAAGCTGGAAAAACATCTAACCTTAAAATAAAGAATAGAACATAATATACATTCAAAACCTTATATCATCCATTTTATAGCTGATAATCATGTACAAAAAGATTAAAACACTACAGGGATTCTTCATGGCAGGTATTCTTGCTCTATCCTTAATCCTTGTCAGCTATAAAGTGGCTGAACATACCGGTATCGTTCAAAAGGGATTTGTTTCCATATTTGATGGAGAAAGCCTAAAGGGCTGGGAAGGTGATTCAACCTACTGGCGGGTAGAGAATGGAAGCATTGTTGGAGAAATCACACCTTCTACTTTACTCAAACGTAATTCTTTTTTGCTCTGGCGTGGCGGAACACCTGCTGACTTTGAGCTTATATTAGAGTTTAAGATCAGTAAGGCAGGTAATAGTGGAATCAATTACCGGAGTGAAGAACTGAAAGATCTTCCATTTGCTGTTAAAGGATACCAGCTAGATATTGATGGAGCCCATAATTATACCGGACAAAATTATGAAGAGCGTGGCAGAACAACTTTGGCTTATCGCGGACAAATAACAACGATAAAAGCTCAAAATGCAGAGAATGCGCAAGAATCCGTTCAATCAAAAATCAAAAACAACGCATGGACTGACCTCAGTGTTGACGGGTCTTTAGGAGATAAGGATGCATTATTACAAAAAATAAAAAGTGAAGATTGGAACACGTGTCGCTTAGTGGCAAAAGGGAATCGTTTAAAACACTATATAAACGGTATTTTAATGAGTGATGTAACTGATAATGACAAGGTTAATGGAAAGTCAAAAGGAGTCTTAGGTATTCAAGTACATGTTGGTCCTCCAATGAAGGTTGAATATCGCAAAATCATGATCAAACAATAAATCTGACTATAAATAGAAAATAAGCATGAAAAAAAACCTGCAATCAATAGTACTGACTTTGTTAATAATAACCACTATAATTATAATAAAAGCTTGTAGTTCAGCTAGTTCGCATCAGGTTTACAACCTGGCCGACACCTTGCTTACTGAAAATCAGAAACGTTTATCTTCAAATGCCTTAAAAGGCCTTGTAATTAGCGCCGGTTTGAAAATCCAAACCATGGCAACAGAACCTACCTTAATTAACCCAACAAATATTGATGTAGATGAACGCGGTAGAGTTTGGGTAACTGAAGCGTATAATTATCGTTTCCAAATTAACAATAACAAGCCAAAAACTGAAGGTGACCGGATCCTAATATTGGAAGATAAGGATGGAAATGGGAGTCTCGAAACAAGCAAAGTGTTTTACCAGGGTCCTGAGATTAATGCCCCATTAGGTATTTCTGTCTTGGGAAATCGAGTCTTCATATCTCAAAGTCCATACGTTTGGGTTTTTCATGATGATGACGGCGATGATAAAGCCGATCGCAAGGAGATACTTTTCCAGGGAATTGGAGGTGTTCAACATGATCATGGAATGCACTCCTTTACTTTCGGGCCTGATGGCAAATTATATTTCAATTTTGGCAATTCAGGACAAACGCTAAAAGATAAAAACAACAAGGTTGTTCTAGATCAAGATGGTGATGAAATTGGACCCGGCAAGTATCGTGAGGGAATGGTTTTCCGTTCTGACCCAGATGGCTCTAATGTAGAATGCCTTGGGCATAATTTCAGAAATAATTTTGAGCTTGCAGTAGATAGTTACGGAACTATCTGGCAAAGTGATAATGACGATGACGGAAACCGAGGTGTAAGAATCAATTATGTGATGGAATATGGCAATTATGGCTATAAAGATGAAGTTACCGGCGCAAGCTGGCAGGCAAAAAGAACAAATCTGGAGGATTCTATCCCATTACGCCATTGGCATCTCAACGATCCTGGGGTGGTACCCAATCTTTTACAGACAGGAGCTGGTTCACCTACAGGTATTTTACTTTATGAAGGCAACTTACTACCAAAAGTCTTTCAAAACCAAATAATTCACTCCGATCCGGGTCCAAATGTGGTAAGATCCTATCCTACCATGAAAAATGGAGCAGGATATACCGCGAGTATAGTTAATATCTTAAAAGGAGAGAATGACCAATGGTTCCGTCCATCAGATGTTAGTATTGCTCCTGATGGTTCTCTGATTGTTGCTGATTGGTATGATCCTGGAGTAGGTGGACATCGAGTTGGAGATTTACAGCGGGGACGCATATACAGAATTGCCCCCGACGTTTCTTCCTATAAAATCACAAAACAAAATTACGATACCCCTGCTGGTGCAATTAATGCACTCTTAAATCCAAATCTTGCAGTAAGAAGGCATGCCTGGATAGCTTTGCATGAGATGGGAAAAGAGGCAGTTCCTGAACTGGAAAAATTATGGAGAAAAGCAGCTAACCCAAGGATGCGTGCCAGAGCATTTTGGGTATTGGCAAAAATGCCAAAGGGTGAAAAATATATCAATGAAGCCTTAAAAGATACTAATCCAGACCTACGAATAACAGGATTAAGAGCGGCCAGACAATTAAAATCGGACATGATTCCACTGATCAAAAAATTAGTGAATGATCAAGACCCACAAGTAAGAAGAGAATGTATCATAGCACTCAGACATAATAAATCGGACCAAGCCGCTCAGTTATGGGCACTACTTGCCAGTCAATATGATGGTACTGACAGATGGTATTTAGAGGCCCTGGGTATAGGTGCAGATAGACAATGGGATCAATTTTTAAAGGCTTATCTACAAAAAAATGAAAACCCATTAGCAAATGCGGCAGGAAGAGATATAATATGGCGTTCCCGTACCGAATTGGCACTACCATTTCTTGCTAATCTAGCATCTGATAATCAGTATGCTATGCAGTCAAGATTAAGGTATTTCCGTGCTTTTGACTTTCAAACGGGGCCCGAAAAATCAAAAATCCTTTTAAAAATGATTGACGATAATTCGAGCGGCAATATTGAATTTAACAGATTGGCCTTACATCATTTAGACAGCAAAGCGACCCTACAATCTCCCAATGCAAAAAAAGCCTTAATGACCGTAATCCATGCTACCGCAGGTCAAGCCGACTACCTTGACTTGGTTAGACAATACGAACTTCAAAGCGAAAATTCAAACCTTTTAGCTATGGTTATAGCTAAAGCTAAAGAACCTATTGGTATTGATGCAGCAAGGTTATTACTCGAGCTAAAAGGAGCTGACCTTCTAAATAAAATATTGGTTAGTAACGATAAGAACCAAATTAATGCGATTCTGAATGCTATTGGCAGTGTAGGAAATACCGAATCAATAGCCCTATTGGAAAAAATTAGCCTTCAGAATACCGAGAATATGGAAGTACGGCAAAACGCAGCTGAAAAAATTGGAAAAAGTAGAGCAGGTGAAGACCGCGCACTTGAACTTTTACGTTCCAAAAAAGCTCCTGTAGAACTTATTCCATATTTTGTTGCTGGTTTAAAGGAAAGCAGACGAAAGGCTGTTGTTGATGAATCTTTAACATTTTTACCGGAATCCATAAAAAATATCAAACAAAAGCAATCCATCGCATGGAATGAATTACTTCCTTTAACAGGAAATACAAAAAATGGAGCTGCAGTTTTCAAAAGAAGCTGTACTGTTTGTCATCAAGTTGGCCAAGAAGGGTATAATGTTGGCCCGAGGCTGACAGAAATTGGCTCAAAATTACCTAAAGAAGGTTTATTTGATGCTATTATGAATCCTTCTGCAGGAGTAAGTTTTGGATTTGAAACCTGGCAAATTGATATGAAGGATGGATCAAGCCTGATGGGAATTATTTCCAGCAGAACTAAAACAGAAATAGAACTTAAATTCCCAGGAGGTATAAATCAGAAAATCTATACCAATAATATTAAAACGATTAAGGCTATGACTGAATCATTGATGCCTGAAGGCCTACACGAAACCATGACAAAACAAGAACTGGCAGATATTATTCAGTACATGGCCACTTTAAAGAAAAAAGAGTGAAAATGAGTAATTTTCACTAACTCAACTTATAACTTATAACCTATAACTTATTACCTATAACTTATAACCTATAACTTATTACCTATAACTTAAAACCTATAACTTATAACCTATAACTTATAACCTACAACTTATAAAAATGAAATTCGGCATTAATACATTTCTATTCACATCTCCCTTTACTAATGAGAGTGTATCCCTTTTCCCAAAGTTTAAAGCATGGGGATTTGATTCTGTAGAAATATCTATTGAAGATCCATCACACATTGATCCTCAGGTGATCAGAAAAGCTTTGGATGAAAATGGCCTTAAATGCGGAACTATTTGCGCTGCAATGGGTCCGGGCCGTGATTTAAGAGGAACACCTGAAGAACAGCAAATCGGCTTTGATTATTTAAAAAGTATGCTCAGTATGATGCCTACTCTAGGTTGTGATACCTTGATTGGGCCCCTGTATTCGAGAGTTGGCAGGGCAGAATTAGTGAGTAAAGAAGATTATGCAAAACAATGGGAAACAGTTGCAAAACATTTAAAAACTCTAGCTGATTATGCGGAGCAGTTGAATGTTAAGATGGCCATTGAACCTTTAAACCGGTAT
The DNA here is from genome assembly GCA_945901155.1 of Pedobacter schmidteae. GTDB lineage: Bacteria > Bacteroidota > Bacteroidia > Sphingobacteriales > Sphingobacteriaceae > Daejeonella > Daejeonella schmidteae_B. Next base: position 9,410 of record CAMDKO010000016.1, on the reverse strand, counting down.
GAAACTGATTTTATTAATACCTGTGAACAAGGAATGAGAATGGTTAATCAGGTGAATAGTGATGCATTAATGCTTCAACTGGATACGTACCATATGAATATTGAAGAAAAAGATCCTTACCAGGCAATTTTAAATGCAGGCAGTAAATTAGGACACCTCCATGCATGTGGTTCAGATCGTGGAACTCCGGGAGGTGATCAGATCAATTGGAACAAAATTAGTTCAGCGCTTCATCAAATTAATTATGATGGAGATGTAGTTATTGAATCATTTATTCCGGATATTGAAATGATTGCTAAAGCGGCCTCAATTTGGCGACAATTTGAGCCTTCGCAAGAAGATATTGCGATCAAAGGATTAAAATTTTTAAGATCTAGTTTAATTAAATAATACCAACATTGAAACCTATATTTTAAACCTTTTGTTATGGATTCAAGACGTAATTTTTTGCAAAAAATTAGCGCTTCAGTGCTCACATTATCTGTATCCGGTAATGCAATTGCCAGTGCCTCAGATTTTTTAAATCAGCCCTATGAAGGACCAGTTCTTCGGGTTGCAATCATGGGCCTGGGCAGTTACGGCACCAGGGTAGCAGATGCCATGCAGGCCTGCGCAAAGGCTAAATTGGTTGGGGTTATTAGTGGTACACCCGCTAAAATAAAAAACTGGCAAAGCAAGTATAATATTCCAGAAAAAAATTGCTACAATTATGAGAATTTCGATCTCATTAAAGATAATCCCGATATTGATGCAGTTTACGTCATAACGCCGAATGCCCTGCACCACGATCAGGTAATACGTGTAGCCAAAGCCGGTAAACATGTTATTTGCGAAAAACCAATGGCCTTGAATGCCAAAGAAGGGCAGGAAATGATTGATGCCTGCAAGAAAGCAAATGTCAAATTACTTGTAGGATACCGGATGCACTTTGAACCTAAAACCCAAGAAGTAATCCGGATGCGGAAAGAAGGGGAATTGGGTAAAATTATGTTTTTTCAGGGATTATGCGGCTTTAAAATTGGTGACCCTACTCAGTGGCGATTGAATAAGCAATTGGCCGGAGGGGGATCTATGATGGATATAGGCATTTATGCCATAAACGGTGCACGTTATATGGTAGGCGAAGAGCCTGTTTGGGTTACTGCACAGGAAACCAAAACTAACCCTGAAAAATTCAAAGAAGGCGTGGACGAAACTATACAGTTTCAAATGGGTTTTCCAGGCGGAGCGGTAGCGTCCTGCCTGTCGAGCTACAATATGAGTAATCTAGATCGCTTTTTCTTAACTGCTGAAAAAGGCTTTGCCGAGTTACAACCTTCAACCGGTTATGGACCAATCAAAGGCCGTACTAATAAAGGTGAATTAAATCATCCTCATGTTACTCACCAAACAGTACAAATGGAAAAAATGGCGGGAATCATTTTGGCAGGGGAAACAGCTCTTGTACCAGTAGATGGTGAAGAAGGCCTCAAAGACCTAAAAATCATTGATGCGATCTATTTAGCAGTTAAAACAGGTAAAAAAATAAATTTGAAATTGTAAATGAATTTCTGGTGAAACTCCATAAATTAAAATAAACACCAAAAACATGATTATACCTAAGAAAAAGAATTTGAAAGTACTGCTTTACAGCTTGACATTCGTGCTAATTGCCTTAACTGCGTTTAAGTTTGCACAATCAAATCCAAGTGCCTTAAAAATTAAAAAAGGTGATCATATCATTTTAATTGGAAACAACCTTGGTTCAAGAATGATGAATTATGGTCATTTTGAAACAGAAATGCAGCTTCGTTATCCGGATAGCATGCTTTACATTCGTAATATGTGTGATGGAGGGGATACTCCCGGATTCAGAGCACATTCCAGTCGTGCTTTACCCTGGGCATTCCCTGGAGCAGAAAAATTTCAAACCGAACTAGCAAAAAATTCAAATAGTGAGGGTTTTTATGATAGCCCGGATACCTGGATAAGCAATCACAAAGCAGACATAATCATTGCTTTTTTTGGATATAATGAGTCATTTCAAGGCGCAAAAGGACTTGAAAACTATAAAGCCGAACTAGATGCCTTCATCAAACATACCTTAAAACAAAAGTATAACGGAACATCCGCACCACAGCTTGCAATCGTGTCTCCAATCGCTTTCGAAGATCTTTCGAAAGAGTTTGACCTTCCGAATGGAAAAACTGAAAATGTCAATCTAGAGCTCTATGCAAATGCAATGAAAGAAGTTGCTGCAAAAAATAAGGTTCATTATTTAAATGTTTTTACGCCCACAAAACAATGGTATGATACCAATGAGAAAGCTCAAACTATTGATGGTTCTCAACTTACAGATGCTGCCTATGCTAAATTTGGTCCTCTTTTAGCTGATGGAATCTTTGGCAAATCGAAAGTTATACCTGCCATGGAAGCCAAGCGCAAACTAGTACATGATGCCGTTCAGGAAAAAAATTGGATGTGGCATAATGACCTCAAGATCCCAAATGGTGTTCATGTTTATGGCCGTCGTTATAATCCATTTGGGCAAGATAATTACCCTGCTGAGATAAAGAAGATTAGAGAATTGACACTGATAAGAGACCAGGCAATATGGATGGCGAATAAAGGCAAAAAAATGGACCTGGATGCAGCTGATAAAAATACCTCAGCACTACCTAAAGTAGCAACCAATTTTAATCCCGAGAAAAACGGTAGTCTTGAGTACCTGTATGGCCAAGATGCCTTGGATAAATTTAATTTGCCTCCAGGATATAAAATCGATCTTTTTGCATCTGAAGTTGAATTTAAAGACATTGAGAATCCTGTTCAGTTATCCTTTGATAATAAAGGTAGGCTTTGGGTAGCTACGATGCCCACTTACCCGCATTGGCAGCCCGGCGATAAAAGGCCTAATGATAAGATCATCATTTTGGAAGATACCAATGGAGATGGCAAGGCTGATAAACAAACTACTTTCCTGGATGGAATTCATCTACCTGTAGGTTTCGAAATTGCACCTGAAGGGGTTTATGTTTCTCAAGGCACCAACCTGGTACTTTTTAAGGACACTAATGGGGATGATAAAGCTGATTCAAAAGAAATTTTGTTAAGTGGATTTGATGATCATGACACACACCATGCGCACCATGCCTATACTGCTGATCCTTCTGGTGCAATTTATATGGGTGAAGGTGTCTTTTTACATACCAACGTAGAAACCTCTTATGGACCAGTTCGAGCAACCAATGGCGGGTTTTATAGATACAACCCTGCCCGCCGTCAGTTAGAGCGTACAGCCCAACTTTCCATTCCAAATCCATGGGGAATTGCTTTTGATGAATGGGGACAGAATTTCTTTGCCGAGACCTCGGGTCCTGATGTTCTTTGGATGATGCCTGGTTCTATTAAGCCAAGATATGGTGTTGCCACTCATAAATCAACAAACCTGATTGAAGATAAACATCGGGTACGCCCTACCTCAGGGCTTGAATTTATCTCAAGTCGGCATTTTCCAGACGAGGTACAAGGTGATATGCTCATTAATAATACCATTGGTTTTTTAGGAACTAAAGAACATACAATGGAAGATAAGGGAACAGGCTTTGCAAGTAAACATCGTCAGGATCTCCTGGTATCTAAAGACAGAAATTTTCGTCCTGTAGATATGGAATTTGCCCCTGATGGATCACTATATGTTGTAGATTGGCATAATGTGCTGATTGGCCACATGCAACATAATGTTCGTGACCCGCTTCGCGATCATTCTCATGGACGAATTTACCGTATCACCTATCCATCCAGACCATTGGTTAAACCAGCTAAAGTTGCAGGCGCAAGTATCAATGAGCTTTTAGATAACTTGAAACTTCCTGAATATCGTACCCGATATAGAACACGACGTGAACTTCGCGGTAGGCCGATTTCACAAGTTCTTGCTGCCATTACTCCATGGGCAGCAAAACTTGATAAAAAAGATCCTCGATATGAGCACCATTTGCTAGAAGCATTATGGGTAAGTTGGGGCTTAAATAAGGTTGACCAAAAAATACTTCGTCAACTGCTTCAGGCAAAAGATTATAGAGCTCGCGCTGCTGCTATACGAGTTTTACGCTATACAGGCCATCAGGTAGCCGATCAGCCAAACTTACTTGTTCAGGCTGCCAAAGATGTTCATGGCAGAGTAAGGTTAGAAGCAATTGTAACCGCATCCTGGTTAGAAAAAAATAAAGGTCTTGCCATTTTAACGGAAGCTAGCAAACATCCTCTTGATGAATGGATGGTTCCTGCCTATGAAACAGCTCTTGCACACCTCAATGGATCTGAACGCATTGTAAAAAAAGAAGAACCAATTTTAACTGACCTGAAAGGGAATGAGCGCGATCTATTTGTAAAAGGAAAGGCCATTTATGCCCGAGATGGATATTGCAATACCTGTCATCAAAGTAATGGAAAAGGTTTAGAAAGCTCCGGCTTCCCCCCTCTTACAGGCACAACATGGGTTACTGGAAGTGAAGAACGTTTAATCAAATTGGTTTTAAAAGGCCTTTATGGCCCGATTGATGTTCTTGGTAAAAAATACCCAGGACAGGTACCAATGACTCCTTTTGCAGGAATGCTCAATGACGATGAAGTTGCAGCAGTATTAACCTATGTAAGGAATTCATTTGGGAATAAGGCTTCAGCTATCTCAGCAGAAAAGGTTAAAGCCACACGTGCTTCAGTTCAAGACAAAACTGGTTTTTATTTACCTGAAGAATTACTAAAACAATATCCTTTAGAAAAATAAACCCTAATCAGATATTTACCCGAGTTGAACTATCAACTGTCAATTTTCAATTAGAGCACTAACAGATTGGTTAATTAAAAAAAATGAAGAACAAAAAAACATATAGACTGTTTGCAATCATGATGATCCTATTCATGAATATTGGATTAGCAATCGCTCAAAAAAGCCCACAATGGGTTGTATATCAAGGAAATGAAGGCCCTGGAAAAGGCAAGCATATTGTATTTGTAAGTGGCGATGAAGAATATCGTTCAGAAGAAGGTTTACCTATGCTTGCAAAAATTTTAGCAGAGCGCCATGGTTTCAAATGCACTGTTTTATTTGCCCTTGATCCAAAGACTAATGAAATCAATCCGGATTTACAGACCAATATTCCAGGATTGGAGCACCTTAAGACAGCAGACCTGATGGTTATGTTATTACGCTTCAGGGAATTGCCCGATGAACAAATGAAACACATTATAGATTACACAAATGCTGGGAAACCAATTGTAGCCTTACGGACTTCCACTCATGCATTCAATTATTCGCGCAACAAGGAAAGTCCTTATGCCAAATACAGCTATAACAGTAAGGTAAAAGGCTGGGAAGGTGGTTATGGAAAGCAGGTGTTTGGTGAAACATGGATTAATCACCATGGCGTACATGCTAAAGAAGGCACGCGGGCACTGGTCAATGGGCTTGTGAAAGATCATCCAATTTTACACGGAGTAAAAGATATCTGGACACCAACTGATGTATACGGCATTCTGGGGCTTCCCAATGATGCTCAGGTTTTGATATTCGGCCAAACCACGATGGGAATGACCCCTACATCACCGTTGAGTTTTGAAAAGTCGGTCATGCCCGTAGCATGGATCAAGAGCTATAACTCAGCAAGTGGTAAAAAGGCAAAGATATTTACTACAACAATGGGTTCTTCAGTTGATTTGTTAAGTGAAGACCTACGCAGATTAGTTGTGAATGCCTGTTATTGGGGAACTGGTTTGGAAAAGCTAATTCCCGAACAAAATAACGTTCAACTAGTTGGCCAGTACAATCCAACCATGTTTGGTTTCGGAAAATATCAAAGAGGATTAAGTCCTGCTACATTTGAATGGAAGAAATAGTATTTAATGTGTTTATGGAAAGCTTGAAATATGAATTTCATCAGAGTCAGGAGGTTCCAACTTTCGCTAGGTCTATTTAATGTGAGTTCGATATAAAATCTTGCTGGGCTAAGTTTAAACTGAAGTTTTTCTCTCCTTTTAGAAAGCAGGGTCTGTGTCTCTTCGGTTATACCAGACCCGTGTTCTGCCCTATTTTTTTACGGGAGATTGAATAGATATCATGAAATTCTTATTGCAAAAAAGATAGAGCTGCCACCCGGGTTTATTTAATAGGACCTATGGTTCTATTACCGCACTGCCAGTAGATAGCGCATGCGTGTCGCGTGTGCTTGTAAAATATTATGGAACGCGCGGCACGCGCGCACCAGCAGCTCCGAGTAAAATAAACCTTGCCGAAGGAGGTATCTTCCGGCTATTGGTAATCTGACATAAAGTATGATTTCTTGCCGGAAATACTCCGTAGGAAAGGACTGAACTAAGCTATAAAACGCAGGTATTGGTTTCAAAAATCAAATAATACAAACCTAGCGCATCATGAGATCAATTTAAATGGTATTTTTATTCTTCCTTAAATCGAACTCAGGTTATTTAGTCAAGTAATATAATTACTGTAGCCTATTTTAAACTGATCAGGATTCTACCACAACACCCATTGCGCAGAATTTTTCGATTCTATCTGCTATAACTTGGTCTATATCTTGTTTAAGAAGCAATTTAAGGTCCTCTATGATCTTTGTCTGGATAGTCTTTGCCATTTGCTCAGGATTATGATGAGCCCCACCGAGAGGTTCTTTAATTATTCCATCGATGAGCTTATTAGAATACATATCGTTAGCTGTCAATTTTAAACAATCCGCAGCTTTCTCTTTAAAGTCCCAGCTTCTCCATAAAATAGATGAACAGGACTCTGGTGAAATAACAGAATACCAAGTGTGTTCAAGCATATATACACGGTCGCCGATTCCAATCCCCAAAGCTCCGCCTGATGCACCTTCGCCAACAATGAAACAAAGTATTGGAACTTTCAGAACAGACATTTCAAGCAAATTCCTTGCAATGGCTTCACCCTGACCACGCTCTTCAGCTTCAAGTCCGGGATATGCCCCAGGAGTATCTATAAATGTAATGACCGGTTTATTGAATTTTTCGGCAAGTTTCATTAACCTAAGTGCCTTTCGATAACCTTCTGGATTAGACATCCCAAAATTACGGTATTGACGCATCTTGGTATTCACCCCTTTTTGATGACCAATGACCATCACGGTTTGTCCACCAATACTCGCAAAACCACCAACAATAGCTTTGTCATCTTTTACAGTACGATCACCATGCATTTCTATGAAATCATCGCAGATCATTTCTATGTAGGACAGGGTATAAGGTCTATCAGGATGCCTGGATATCTGAACATTCTGCCATCCAGTAAGATTAGAATAAACTTCATGTCTGGTGAAATCGAGCTTTGCTTCTAGCTCGGCAATGGTTGCACCCATATCTACCTTTGTCTTTTCAGAGACCTGCTTAACCTTTTCAATCTGCAATAGCAAATCTGCAATAGGCTTTTCAAAATCAAATGTTGTACTCATTGGCTATCTAAATGATTGTGCTAAATTAGGAAAATTAAAGCTATCCCAAATAAAGCTATTTTCAACAATTTTAAAATGTATCGATTACAGCACAGAACAATTGTTAATAAGCTGGTTTTCTATTTGAAAATAATCAGGACATGTTAAAAAAACAGAAATTTTAAGTTTTTAATCCCTTTAATTTCTCTTTGGCTAACTCCCAGGTATTGGGAGCCTCTTTTTCTACCCCAGCATCATTGATCAATTGCTGCAGATCAGAAAGTGAATTTAAAATAGAAGTTGCACTCACATTATCTTTTTTAAATTGTTTGAGATCGAGCAGAATAGCTTTAGTATTCCCTCTCTCATCCGTAATAAAGTTTATTCCATCTATCATAAAGCTTATGATTTTTATTTAATTAATGAACTAATCCATCTTTTAGTGCAAGCAAATCAATAGCAGAAACTGCATTAATGATCTTCTTCCGTTCAGCCATCCCAAAACACACCTCATCATAATGTTCTGGATAGTAATAAGATAGTGTTTTCATCCTAGTTTTTGAAATCAGTGTGAATTCATAGGAATAGGAATGATAAACATCATACTTTTTAGGACAGAAATTGGATAATTCCTTTTCATCTTTTATAGTAAAAAGTTCATTCTGAATCAAATTTTCCCATAGTAGTTCAAGCGATTGATCGCTTAGGCTCAGCTTTTTTAATTCATCTTTATACCTGAAGGCCTGTACATCATTACCGAGGCGCGTTAAAATAAAATAGTCGGATTTAAGTCCCTGCGATGTTGAAGGAAGCACCACACGAAATGCAATTACATACTCATTTTGCTCATGCAGGGCGTGAAGGAATGGTTTTATTTTAACAGCATTGTATTCAGTCCCATTTTCAATGGCTATTTCGTTCTGAGCAAGAACGGTATGTGAAAAGAAGATAAAAGCAAGAAAAAAGAGAGGTCTCACTATCTAAAAATTTGTTTCATACCTAAACCACTGATATTAACCCGTGAATAAAAAATCAATTTACTATTTTTTACTCCAAGCCAACCCATTAAAGGGAATTGACCAATAATCTATTCTGAAATAATTCTCAAAAGTAAACGATAATTTTGATATGCATGATTGAATTTATGCTCGCCATCACTCTACAACAAGCATGATAGTTTATGCATATCCAAGCAAGCTGAAAATAACCATCAGGCCAGATAGTATGAAGCAATAAATACGAATAAAATAATTGGTCAGGCCTAATTTAACATTGGTCTCTATTGTATGTTTTTCGCAATACAGTAATGGATGACTGCAAGCGTGACCTCAAGATACCCACAGTAATATGCAGTTCTTCAGCAGCCTGTACATGAGTATACCCTTTGAAATAAATCAGGTCAAGTGCCAATTTCTGTTCTTCGTTCAGAATACGAGTCATATCCTTTACACCAATAAGTTCTGGATTAAAAGATACATGAAAGGCCTGATCAATTTGTTGTGTTACTTCAGAAAGATCTTCACTAACTGTGTAATTTCTATAGTTGACACTCCGCAAATAGTCAATAGAAAGATTTCTGGCTAACCTTGCCATCCAGGTATATAATCTTCCTTTTCCTGGATCATATTGTTTAAAGGAATTCCATATTTTTATAAAAGTTTCTTGTAATAGGTCTTGAGCAACCTCTTCTATGACTACAATGGTAGAAATTACCCTATAAAGGGAGTCGGAATACATTTTGTAGAGGGAGTTCATTGCTCCTCTATCCATATTTTTCAATGCCTCTACCAATTTGTCTTCAGATAATCGAAATTTTCTTCTATCTGGTTTTAAAACTGCAGTTGAATCAGTCATTTGAATTTCTAGTGCTTCCATAGTATTTGTTATGAATATATATTAAAGTTGGAAGCCGAAGATGAATTTCAGATGAATTTTTTATTATTATTTTTAAAAAAATAAAAAAATAAA
>CAMDKO010000015.1 GCA_945901155.1 Pedobacter schmidteae | reverse complement strand
GATTCTGTGAAAGTTGAAATTCAGAAATTGGAGGATGCTTATGCAGCAGGAGATAAGGCAAAAGATGCTGATGCTATCGTTGCCTATTATAGTGATGATGCAATAAGCTATCATGCTAATGAAATACCAAGTGTTGGGAAAGCAGCAATCAAGGCAAGAATTGCGGACCGTATCAGTAAAGAAACTCCTGGTCAGCTATATGCGTATACGGTTGTTGATATTTTTGCAGAGGGTAAACAAGCGGTTGAGGTTGGAACCTATTCAACTACTGATCCTGCTGGCAAAGAGGTTGATAAAGGACATTATATGGCAATGTTCGAAAAACGCGATGGTAAATATATATGTATTCGTGACATGAGTGTGAGCTCAATGCCGGTTAAACCCAGTATGTAAATAGGAAATTGTATTTAGAGGCCTATGCCTTTTAAAAAGTAAAAATAAAAATGGAGTCAGCATTCAGCTGACTCCATTTTTTTGCAGTTAAAAAAGCAGGCCAATTACAATGAGCACCTTGATGATTTCCAAGTAACAATGGTCTGATTTTATAGTCCTAAGAAAAACAAGCACGATGAAATTGAAAGTCATATTCATAACTCTCTTATTCATAAATTTAATGAACCTGACTTTGATCGCACAAGAAAAGAAGGTTGCTCCTACATCCTTACAATTATACAAAGAAATTGAACGAGCCGACAGCGTCCTATTTGAGGCCTTCAACAGGCAGGATATGGCTACATTTAAGGCCATGTTTACAAAGGATTTGGAATGGTTCCAGGATAATGGCGGACTCATACCCTATAAAACCATTTTTGAAAATTTCGGAAATACCTTTAAGAACGAGAATAAACTCAGCAGGGTATTGGTAAAAGAAAGCCTGGAGGTACACCCTTTAAAAGATTATGGAGCTATACAGATCGGATCGCATCAGTTTCGACATTTTGAGAATGGAAAAGAAGAAGTCGGAACCTTTAAATTTCTAATGATTTGGAATAAAAAAGATGGTCAATGGAAGATCTCTAGAGTGGTGAGTTATGACCATTAATGGCAATCATTACACAATAATTAATTGATGAATATTAATTTTCATGTATATATTTACCTTCAATCAAAATAATGCTAAAACTATTCATCAATCTTTGCATTACTAATACCAAGTAATTATTTTCTGAATCAGAAAGACTATAACATGAAAGCCAAATGACCTATGAAAATTTAATATATAAAAATGGAAAATTTAGTAATTATTGCACAGATCGTGCTTGCATTATCTGTAGTTTACGTCTGGGTCTTCAGATTCGATAATATTGTTCTGGAATTTAAGCAATATGGTCTGCCTGATCTGATCAGAAACTTTGTTGGTGCTTCTAAGATAGCACTGGCTACCTTATTAATTACTGGGATCTGGTACCCGGGCCTGGTTCTTTATTCTGCACTATCAATGGCTTTTTTAATGATTTGTGCACAGCTTGCACATTTCAAAGTTAAAAATCCAATTCCAAAATATATACCTTCATTTATTCTTCTCATTATCTCTTTATTTATTGCCGGAGTTCAAGCTGGGTTCATTACTTTATGAGTGTAATAGATCTAATCCTTATCTGGTTCTCAGCACTTTCCTTTTTATTTTATGGTTTAAGTTTTTACACATCTCGTCATATGAAGGATGAATTTAAACGCTATGGACTTGAGAAATTCGCTTTAATGACCAGTATTTTGCAGATTCTGGGAGGAGCAGGGTTAATTATTGGTCTGCAGATTCAACCAATTCTATTGATTTCATCTGCAGGATTATCCATCTTAATGTTATTTGGCTGTGGTGTCAGGCTGAAGATCAAAGATAGCTTCCAGCAATCACTACCGGCACTATGCTACTTCATAATTAACAGTTACCTTTTCTATTCAGCTCTCCATTAAGCGCATTTATACGTAAAAAGTATTTAAGAATTCATGTCAATAAACTATAAAAAAGATTTAAATTCAAGACGGAAAATAAAATGAAAAGTCTAAACCAATTTAAACTGGTATTTCTCATTAGTCTGACATTGGTTTTTGCAAAATACTTATGTAAGTATTTGAATTTATCAGGCCAAAGCCTTTTTACATTTATAAATTTGCCATTTATGGCGATCTATATTGTACTGGCGCTAAAGGAAATTTATAATTCAAACAGGGTAAATTTGATAGAAAAGATCATGTGGATAATAAGTTTTATAGGATTGGGCTGGATTGCTGGTCTTATCTATTTACTTTTTGCAAGGAAAAGGATTTTGAGAAAATACAAGATACTTTTCAATGATACAGAATCCTTCGCATGAATAAATTTTTATGTATACCTTAATTCTTCCGTATATATTAAGATTTAATCTGAGATCTGATTCTGATATCGTCTACTTCAATTAATAGTGCTAAACCTTAAATTATTTAACCTAAAATAACTCATTATGTTTTTAATCATCATTGGAATATTTGCCCTTATTGCCAGCTTTTTTATGGCCTCTCAGGATGGACCGGCAGCACGGTTTAGTATTATTACACGCGTTGGTGCAATCATATTAGTACTGACTGGTGCATCATTGTCTATGTTCAAAGTGGTTGATTCTGGCGAGGTTGGCGTTAAGGCACTTTTTGGAAAAGTTAACAATGATGTTTTATACAGTGGTTTAAATATTGTAAACCCAATGATGGAGGTCACAACCTTTGACGTAAAAACTCAAAATTATACCATGTCCGGAGTACATGATGAAGGAGCTAAAACTGGCGACGATGCCATTAGGGTTCTTTCGGCAGATGGTTTGGAAGTGATTATTGACCTTTCTGTACTTTTTAAAGTTAAGCCTTCTGCTGCACCTGAAATTCTTCGTACCATCGGAACAGACTATCTAGATAAGATTGTTCGGCCCATAGCACGTACCGCCATAAGAGATAATGCAGTTTCTTATGATGCTGTGGCGCTTTATTCGAGCAAGCGGGATGAATTTCAAAATAAAATATTCAATACAATCAATAAGAGTTTCATAAAACGCGGACTTGATTTGGAACAATTACTGGTCAGAAATATTACCTTACCTCCATCCGTTAAAACCACCATAGAATCAAAGATCAACGCTGAGCAAGACGCCCAGAAAATGACTTTTGTACTCCAAAAAGAAAGACAGGAAGCCGAACGAAAAAGAGTTGAAGCTCAAGGTATAGCAGATTACCAAAGAATCTTGTCTACAGGATTAAGTGATAAACAGCTTCAATACGAAACGATCAAAGCCCAAAAAGAGATTGCACTTTCACCAAACACGAAAGTAATCATTATGGGAAACAGCAAGAATTCACCAATCATTTTGGGCGGCAATTAAGTTGAATGAGCTATTAATCAAGCAATTGAAAAAAGATTGAAAAAGAGTATGAAAATAAAGTTCAGCTCATTAACGCTAGTGTTATTATTATCTCTACCTGTACTTGTTAAGGCTCAGACAATCATAAAACTACGGTCAGCAATAGATAATCGTGAGTTTGTGCTAAGCAAAGAAAAAGGCAAATTTGTTGCCCTTCATTTCCTGCTTAAAACAGAATGTCCCTATTGCATACGCCATACTCAGGAATATTTCAGTAAAGCAAAAACACTGAAAAATGTAGTGCAAGTATTTATTAAACCCGATACTGAGCTTGAAATCAGAGCCTGGTCTGGAAAATTAGTAGCTGAGGATCTTAAAAAATTTCCAATTTATCGCGATCCCGATGCGCAATTAGCCAATCAACTGGGAATACCTGATGGTTATAAATTTCATAATCAGATTGTACATTATCCTGCTACCATTTTATTTGACACGAAGGGTAAAGAAGTATATCGTTATGTTGGGAAAAACAACTCAGATCGTTTATCTTTCGATCAGCTTGCTTTAAAAATTCAGGAATTAAGTAAAAATTAAATGGATATTTGCTTCAAGTATTTTTTGATCTTAAGGCATTAAAAATACCTAATAAAGCATATAATCTATTCGGCATAGAAACTTCAGACCCACTTTTTACCTTATTAAATGACCCGGATAGCGCCCAATGCTTGTCGGAACAATTTACCTTTCTGGATGGTGATAAACCTCATCCTCTATGCAAGATTGCAGCAGAACAAGTACAAGGTTATCTGATCAATCAAAAAGACTGGATTCATAACTTTGGTTTAAATGCATCACAAAAAGGAACTGTAATTGGTAAGATGTTTGGAGTTCTAGTAGTTAAAACTCCTCGAAATGAAATAGGTTATCTAGCTGCTTTTTCAGGAAAACTTGGAGGTGCTAATCACCATGCTAAATTTGTTCCTCCGGTTTTCGACAGCCTAACAGAAAACAACTTTTTAAACCGAGGAATGGCTGAACTCAACACAATGAATCAGGAAATTTCTGAAGAAGGTGAATATAGGCTGGAGGGCTATCTGGATCGAATCAGTATCCTCAAAACTACAAGAAGAAAACTCTCAAACGGCTTGCAGCAGGAATTATTCAATCATTATCATTTTTTGAATCAACTTGGCGAAGAAAAGAGTTTGAACGAGCTTTTTACTAAAGCTTCTTATAAAAATCCACCTGCGGGTGCCGGAGAATGTGCCGGACCCAAACTACTTCAATATGCTTTTCAACATAAAATGAAACCAATTGCTATGGCAGAATTCTGGTGGGGCCAGTCTCCAAAATCAGAACAATGGAAGCATGGCTATTATTATCCCTGCTGCAAAGAAAAATGTGAGCCCATTTTGGTACACATGCTAGACGGAATAGCTTGATGATGTAATATGCTCTATAGCATGTTTGATATACTTGAATTTTAGTATCAGCAACTAAAAAATAAGGAAATCTTTTTTCTGAATTCAATCAAATTTTATTTATTTTTTTATCTGAATTATTAAAATATTTCTATTTTAGAGATGTAATATTTTAATTACAATTAAACCTTTGCCTTATTGCGAGCCAGCTCACAAATTTATTACATGTCACTATTAAACATTAAGCATTACAAAAACTATGGTACCGAATAAGTTAGTTTCCGTAGTTATACCGGCATTTAATGAGTCAGAAAACATAGTCAAAATATGTTCAGAACTTGGCGAAGTTTTCAGCAAGCTAAAATACTCTTACGAAATTATCCTTGTAGCCGATGGCTGCACAGATAATACAATGGAAATCATTGAAGCGCTCATTTCAACTAATAATAACATATTTTTCATTGAGTTTTCACGAAATTTTGGTCATCAGCTAGCATTAAAAGCTGGCTTAGACTATGCAAAAGGGAATTGTGTCATCAGCATGGATTGCGACCTACAGCACCCTCCAGGCCTCATTCCTGAATTATTAGCAAAATGGGAAGAAGGATTTGAAGTGGTTTACACTATTCGTTTAGAAGATAAAAAACTACCGCTGGGTAAACAACTATCTTCGAGGCTTTTCTATAAAACATTAAACGGCCTTTCAAATGTTGAACTAGAAATAGGATCAGCAGATTTCAGATTACTTGACAGCAAGGTATTATCAGTGATCCGAAATTTTCATGAGAATGAGCCATTTTTGAGAGGTTTATTCAAATGGATAGGTTTTAAACAAACCTCAATAATGTTCATGCCTAACGCCAGACATAGTGGAAAAAGCAAATACAGTGTCCAGAAAATGATCAAATTTGCACTCCAGGGTGTAACATCATTTTCTATCAAACCCCTTTATGCAGCCATCTATCTTGGTTTTACATTCTCATTGCTATCTATTCTATATATGCCCTTTGCGATACATGCTTTTCTCACCGGAAAAGTAGTTACCGGCTGGACATCTATCATTATGACTATCGTATTTTTTGGTGGATTACAACTGACCATTTTAGGAATCATCGGAATCTATATTGGTAAAATGTTCATGCAGGTAAAGAATAGACCTAATTATATCATTCGTTCTACAAATATTAAAGAACAAAGCAATGATCCTTCTTAGTTTTGATATTGAGGAGTTTGATATGCCTCTTGAATATGGAAAAGAAATAGATTATCAAGATCAGATAAATATATCCATCAGTGGTACAAATCATATTCTCGATATTCTAGAAAAGCATAGGGTAAAAGCTACCTTTTTCAGTACGGTAGTCTTTGCACAAAATGCACCAGAAGTTATCAAACGTATAATCAGCGGTGGCCATGAATTAGCATCGCATAGTTATTACCATTCCACCTTTAAAATAGAACACCTTGCAACTTCCAAAAAAGCACTGCAAGAGATCTCTGGGCAGCAGATTGCCGGATTTAGGATGCCTAGGATGAAACCTATTGATGAGAATGAAGTAAGAAAAGCGGGCTATTTATACAATTCTTCGATCAATCCAACTTGGTTACCAGGTCGGTACAATAATTTAGCAGAACCAAGAGCACGATTTAAGGAAGCTGGTGTATGGCAAATCCCATCGTCTGTTAGTCCGTGGGTACGATTCCCCCTATTCTGGTTATCTTTTCATAACCTTCCCTTGGGGATTTATAGTTGGCTGGCTGAAAAAACCCACAAAAAAGATGGCTACCTGAATATATATTTTCATCCATGGGAATTCACCGACCTGAAAGATAAAAAGCGGTTTGGCTTACCCGGATATGTGAGTAAAAACTCAGGAATAAAAATGATAGAACGAATGGATCGGTTTATAGGAAGTATGAAACGAAAGAATTATATCTTTCATATTATTTCGGACTTCCTAAAAAATTGTAAAAATACTGCCTATTTATAAAACCACTAAAGCCCAATTAATTGTTGGACTTGAAATCTATACGCCCTAGCCACTAAATAAATTGCCCGCTCAGTTTGCTAGAACGACTAACCAGATCGAAATCTGATGATTTTGCTTCATCCAAAAAATTATTCAAAACCATTTGGAATTAAAAAATAATCTTATATTTGATATCATTTTAATATCAAAATAGTATTATGAAAATTGAAAAAATTATCAAACCTGTTAGCGGTTACATTGTTTTGCTTATACTTTGTATCATATTAATCACGGCGCTATATTTCTTTTTAAATGAGAAAGAGGCGGCAGGGGCACCATTAATTGTACTCTTTAGCTTTCTTTCCATAGGATTAACTATTGTAAGCCCAAATAATGCTAAAATTCTCCTACTGTTTGGAGAGTATAAAGGGAGCATTAACCAAAATGGTTTATACTGGGTCAATCCATTCTTTAAAAAAACAACAATATCCCTTCGTGCCAGGAATTTCGAAAGTGAGAAAATCAAAGTAAATGATAAGCTTGGAAATCCTATTTTGATCAGTGTGATACTGGTTTGGCGGGTTAAGGATACGTTTAAATCATCATTTGAAGTAGACAGTTATGAAGATTTCATAAAAGTTCAAACGGATTCGGCTGTAAGAAAACTAGCAGGTAGTTTTCCTTACGATCATTTTGGAGATGACACTGCTACCATCTCGCTAAGCACAAATTTCGATGATGTAAATAAAGCACTCGAGGAAGAAATCATAGAAAGAATGGAAATAGCAGGCATTGAGGTTATTGAATCACGAATCGCCTATTTAGCCTACGCTCCTGAAATCGCACATTCTATGCTTAGAAGGCAGCAGGCATCAGCAATTGTTGCAGCCCGGCACAAAATTGTAGAAGGGGCGGTTGGGATGGTTGAAAGTGCACTGGCGCTGCTCTCCGAAAAGGAGATCATCACTTTGGATGAAGAGAAAAAAGCTGCAATGGTAAGCAATTTACTTGTGGTCCTTTGCGGAGATAAGGATACTCAACCTGTTGTCAATACCGGAACATTGCATCAATAAAATGAGTGAAAAAAAGCCTTTTGTGTTAAGGATAGATACCGAAATTATGAAAGCACTTGAAAAATGGGCTGCCGATGATTTCAGAAGTATCAACGGTCAAATAGAATGGATTCTGAGCAATACTTTAAAAAAGTCTGGCAGACTCAAAAAGCAATCAGAGAAAAAATAATCAATTGCTGCCCTTCAATAAATAAAGTTTATCTGTACCTAGGGTACAGATAAACTTAAAAATCGCTATCATTTTGTGAATTATTGAAAACTAAACAGGATTATCTGTTGCCTAAGCAGTACTTGCCTTCCAATCTAAACCTGATGGCAGCGAAAAGCCCGGAGCCGAAAATAAAATTCAAAGTTTAAACCCCAATCAATCGGCGAGGACTTTAGCTAACAGCAGGACTGATGGTTCCTATGGAAATCAGACCCTGCTTTCCAAAAAAAATGCTTTGGTTACTAGTCGCTATACGCATTCGCCAATGGACAAGATCTAGCCTACCAATAGCTTTTCTATTCTTCCGTTTTCCAGCCAAATTCAACTCATTCGTTGACCAGACATTTCCAAATTCAACTCTAAGCTTTCAATATTTCGTGGTTTCTCATTATCAATTATCAACTCGCGAGCTTTAGGGTATCGATTATCAACTCCTTCCTAGAGTATTACATTTCTACTCCAACCATTTGCTGATTAAAAATATTCTCGTATCTTTGCAATCCCTATTTTTAGGGCATTTAATAAATAATACATCATTTAAATTAAAGCAAGTGAATACGTTAAGTTACAAAACTGTCTCTGCCAATAAAGCGACCGCCAACAAAGAATGGGTAGTTGTTGACGCTCAGGGCGAGATTTTGGGGCGCTTGTCTTCTAAGATCGCAATGATCATCAGAGGAAAAAACAAGCCATCGTTCACCCCACACGTAGACTGCGGAGATAATGTAATCGTTATCAATGCAGACAAAGTAAAACTGACAGGAAACAAATTTGCCAATAAGCAATATGTTTCTTATACAGGTTATCCTGGCGGTCAGAAATTCATTTCTCCAAAGGAGTTAATGGCAAAGCATCCTACCCGCGTGGTAGAGAAGGCTATACGTGGAATGTTACCTAAAAACAGTTTGGGCCGTGCACTGTACAAAAACCTGTTTGTTTATGCAGGTACTGAACATCCGCATGCAGCACAAAATCCTCAAACCATTAAACCGTAATTAAGAGAAATGTCAACTACAAACACTTCAGGAAGAAGAAAAACAGCAGTTGCACGCATTTATCTAACAGATGGAAGCGGCAAGGTTACCGTAAACGGTAAAGATTACAAGGAGTATTTTCCAACATTGCCATTACAATACATCGTAATGCAGTCAACCGAAGTTTCTGAATCAACAGGAAAATTCGACGTGATTGTAAACGTTGCCGGCGGTGGTGTTAAAGGACAGGCTGAAGCCGTTCGTTTAGCAATTGCCAAGGCTATTGTAGAGCTAGATCCAGAGAAAAAACCTGCATTGAGAGCTAAAGGTATTATGACCCGCGATGACCGTATGGTTGAGCGTAAGAAACCAGGTCGTAAGAAAGCCCGTAAGAAATTTCAATTTAGTAAACGTTAATCTCAGGAGGATCAGACAATGGCAAGAACAACATATCAAGATTTATTGGATGCAGGTGTACATTTTGGTCACCTTACCCGCAAATGGGATCCGAAAATGGCACCGTACATTTTCATGGAGCGTAATGGCATCCACATTATAGACTTAAATAAAACGCTAACAAAATTAGAAGAAGCTGCTGCTGCGATCAAACAGATCGTAAAGTCAGGTCGCAAAATCTTATTTGTTTCTACAAAGAAACAAGCTAAAGATATTGTTGCTGAGCAAGCTCGTTCTGTAAACATGCCTTACGTAACCGAACGTTGGTTAGGTGGTATGTTAACTAATTTTGCTACTGTTCGTAAGTCGATCAAAAAGATGTCAAACATCGATAAGATGACTAAAGACGGAACTTTTGATGTTTTATCAAAGAAAGAAAAATTAATGATACAGCGTGAGCGTATCAAATTAGAGGCACTTCTTGGAGGTATCGCTGATCTGAACCGTTTGCCTGCAGCATTATTCATAATTGACGTAAAGAAAGAACATATCTCTGTAGCTGAAGCGATGAAATTAAACATCCCTACTTTTGCAATGGTAGATACGAACTCTGATCCGTCAAATATCGACTTCCCTATCCCGGCTAACGATGATGCAACTAAATCAATCACATTGATCACAGATGTTATCATGAAAGCTATCCATGAAGGATTAGACGAGCGCAAGCGCGAAAAAGATGAAGAAGCTGACAAAGAAGCTGCAGTTGCTAAAGCAAAATCAGATACTGAAGGCGAAGCAAAAGAAGAAACAGCAACTCCAGGAAAACGTACCCGTAAGGCTACAGGATTAGAGGGTGTTGCAGTAGTAGCTGAACCAGAAGCAAAAGACGAAGAATAATTGCTGAATTTAATCGCAATTGCCAAGGCATAATCTACATTGAACAAGGTATAATCCTCAATCGATTACAGATTTTACCTTATCAACTATCAAATTAATTTTAATAATATCCCTTTAAATCCCCGCCCAAAGCGGGGGTTCAAAGGATTAAAAGAAAAATAACATGTCTACAGTACAAATTACTGCCGCAGATGTAAATAAATTACGCCAGCAAACCGGAGCCGGTATGATGGATTGCAAAAAAGCATTGACCGAAGCAAACGGTGATTTTGAAGCAGCAATTGATAACCTTCGTAAAAAAGGTGCAAAAGTTGCTGCAAGCCGTCAAGATCGTGAATCAAATGAAGGGGTAGTTATCGCAAAAACAACGGCCGACGGAAAACGTGGTGTTGTTGTTGAATTTAATTGCGAAACCGACTTCGTTGCAAAAAATGCTGATTTCGTTGCATTCGCAAACAGCATTGCAGACCTGGCAATTGAGAAAAACCCTGCTTCATTAGAACAACTGGTTGAACTTGAGCTTAATGGCGAAAAATTAGCTGATACCATCATTTCACAAATTGGAAAGATTGGTGAAAAAGTTGGTGTTTCTAAATTTGAGACTGTCACAGGTGAAAAAGTTATCGCTTATATCCACGGAAATTATCGTTTAGGCGTATTAGTAGCATTAAGCTCTAATCCAGCTAGCGCTGATGAAGTTGGTAAAGATGTAGCGATGCAGATTGCTGCAATGAACCCGGTTGCTATCGATAAAGGCGATGTTGACTCAAGAACTATCGAAAGAGAACTTGAAATTGCTAAAGATGTGATCCGTGCCGAAGGCAAACCTGAAGAAATGGTTGAAAAGATCGCTGCAGGCAAGCTTAATAAATTCTATAAAGATTCTACTTTACTAAATCAGGAGTTTGTAAAAGACTCTACTAAAACTGTTGCACAGTTTTTAAATGATGTAGAAAAAGGCCTCACCGTTTCTGCATTCAAGCGGGTTCAGTTAGGAGCTTAATATTTTAAATCCTCTCCAAAACGGAGAGGATTTTTTTTGTCTGAAAATTCCTGTGTCAGCAACCCGAAATGATTAAAACAAACATTAAACAAACGATTTAATGATTATTTTTAATTATCAAAAAATCGATCTGATAATTAAAAGCAAAAAACAAACGGATGAATATTGCACTAATAAACGCCACCATATTTACCGGGGAAGAAAAATTAGAGAATAAATCTATCCTTATTCAAAACGGCCTGATATTCTCAATCACTGACCAATCAGAAATACCTTCAGATTACCAAATCACCGACCTTCATGGATTATCTATTGCTCCTGGTTTAATAGATCTTCAGATTTATGGCAGCGGAGGAAAATTATTTGGCGCTTTACCAGATGAAGAAGGTCTAGAACAATTAGAAAAAGACCTTCTTGATCAAGGCACAACCGGATTTTTTGCCACAGCAGCAACCAATAGTGATGAAGTGGTCATTATAGCAATTGATGCCGCCAAGGCATACCGCAAAAAAGCTAAGGGTAATTTTTTGGGCTTACACCTAGAAGGACCCTACTTAAACGAAAAAAGAAAAGGTGCACATCCAGAAAAATATATCAAAAAAGGAACTCTTTCAGAGATTAAAAGCTGGGTAGAACGAGCAGAAGGTGAAATAAAAATGATAACCATTGCCCCTGAGCTCCAAGATCAGGAATTAATTGATTACCTCTACTCCAACAATATCATTATATCAGCAGGACATAGTAATGCCAGTTATGAAGAAGCACTATCCTTTTTAAATAATCCGGTGCAGGCAGCTACTCATCTTTACAATGCCATGCCACCCATTCATCATCGTGAACCAGGACTTATTCCGGCAATTTTTAAATTGAAACCATATACCAGTATCGTAGCCGATGGAGTTCATGTGAGTTTCCCGATGATTGAACTGGCTAAACGTGAATTGGGCGCAAAATTATTTTTAATTACAGATGCAGTAACTGAAAGTAATGAAGGTGCTTATCAACATAAATTTACCGGCAACCGATATACAATGCCAGACGGAACATTATCAGGATCTTGCCTTACCATGCTAAAGGCTATAGAAAACTGCGTAGAAAAAGTGAATATTTCATTAGATGAGGCCTTAAGAATGGGCTCCACCTACCCGGCACAATTAATAAAAGATAGTGCTCGCGGACTGTTGAAAGCTGGTTATAAAGCTGACATTATTGTTTTTGATAAAAATTTTAAACATCATAGCACCTATATTTCAGGCAAACTGAACTAAAATATTTTAATAACTTTAAAAAAAAATCTCCTCATGAATTTCAAACGTATCCTTTTAAAATTAAGCGGCGAAGCATTAATGGGCGAAAAGCTGTACGGAATCGATATTGATCGTGTTGCACAGTATGCCAAAGATATTCAGGCCGTTCACGCTAAAGGAATAGAGATCGCACTGGTAATTGGTGGCGGCAATATCTATCGCGGATTAAGTGCAGAAAAAGCAGGCATGGATCGTGTACAGGCAGATTATATGGGGATGCTAGCTACGGTAATCAATAGTATGGCATTACAGGATGCACTAGAGAAAACCGGTGTGAAAACGCGTTTACTAACTGCTATAAAAATGGAGCAGATCTGTGAGCCCTTCATCCGCCGCCGAGCGGTTCGACACCTTGAAAAAGGTAGAATCGTCATTTTCGGTGCGGGTACAGGTAATCCATATTTTACTACTGATACAGCTGCCTCTTTGAGAGCAGTAGAGATCAATGCCGATGTAGTCATGAAAGGCACACGGGTAGATGGAATTTACACTGCAGACCCATTAAAAGATGCGAATGCAACAAGATACGACGAAATAACATTTGACGAGGTTTACAAAAAGAACCTTAATGTTATGGATATGACGGCATTCACCCTGTGTCAGGAAAATAACCTTCCAATCATTGTATTTGATATGAATAAACCAGGTAATTTAATGCGTCTGGTAGAGGGTGAACCAATCGGTACTTTAGTAAAAGGATAAGAAATCAAGGATTGGGTAAAGCTTAAATACCTTAGAATAGCAGGAATTTAATTAATTTTACAGATCGAACAGATATATTATGAACGAGCTAATTAAGAAACAACTGGATGATGCAAAAGCTAATATGGAAAAAGCCATTGAGTTTTGTGATAATGAACTAATAAAGATCCGTGCCGGAAAAGCAATGCCTACAATGCTTGACGGAATATTTGTAGATTATTACGGCACACCAACAGCACTTAATCAGATTGGAACTGTGAATACTCCTGATGCCCGCACACTCGTGGTACAGCCTTGGGAAAAAACTATGTTAATTTCAATTGAAAGAGCCATTATGGAGGCAAATATAGGCCTCAACCCACAGAATGATGGGATAGTGATTCGCTTGAATGTTCCACCCCTTACTGAAGAACGTCGTAAAGACTTGGTAAAAAAAGTTAAAGAGGAAGCAGAAAAAGGACGAATCGCCGTACGTAATATCCGTAAAGATGCGAATGAAAAGATCAAGCGCTCAAAATCTGAAGGTATTTCTGACGATGAAATCAAAACTGGTGAAGCTGAAGTTCAAAAATTAACAGATAGCTGCATTGCTCGTATTGACCGCCTGATGGAGGTCAAAGAGAAAGATGTGATGACGGTCTAATCTTCATATACTTAAAAAAAGAAAGGGAATAGGAATTTAACTTGTTCCCTTTCTTTTTTGCTGAAAAAATCAGAACATGAAACTATTATTAGACTATTTAAAGAATTATAAAAGCTTAATCTTTCTGGCACTGCTACTTGCTGCAGTAAACCAGATCTTCTCTCTTCTTGATCCATGGATCTTTCGCAAGGTCATAGATACCTATGTAACACGTTACCAGGAATATACAACTGAAGAGTTTTTTAAGGGTGCAGGTTTGTTAATTCTGGCAGCAATGGGTGTTGCAATGGTTTCTCGAATCGCAAAAAATTTTCAGGACTACTACGTCAATGTGATCACACAACGCCTGGGAGCAAAAATCTATTCTGACGGCCTAGCACATTCTCTGGAATTACCTTATTCAGTATTTGAAGATCAACGAAGCGGAGAAACCTTAGGTATTCTACAAAAAGTAAGAACTGATAGTGAAAAACTGATAACCGCACTCATCAATATTGTATTTACATCATTGGTTGGTGTAACATTTGTATTTATTTATGCAATCAATATCCATTGGTCAATCGCTGTAGTTTACATCTCTGTTATCCCTGTTCTTGGGGTAATTAGCTCTGTTTTAAGCAAAAAAATCAAGGTTGTTCAGAAAGCAATAGTAAGTGAAACCACCATACTTGCTGGCTCAACAACCGAATCGCTACGCAACATTGAGCTGGTTAAAAGTCTCGGACTATCAAGTCAGGAAATCAAACGACTCAACAACACAACAAATAAGATCTTAAAACTAGAACTTAAAAAAGTAAAATATGTACGAAGTTTGAGTTTCATACAAGGCACTTTGGTTAACCTGCTTCGTAACATGATCCTGCTGCTAATGCTTTACCTGATATTCGCAGGGCGGATCAGCATTGGTGAATTTTTCTCTCTGTTTATTTATTCCTTCTTTATTTTCGGACCTCTACAAGAGCTTGGAAATATTATTAATATCTATCGTGAAACTGAAGTATCTCTAGAGAACTTTAAAGGAATATTAAATACACCGAAAGAGAAAAAACCAGAAAAACCAACCATTTTAGGCCGAATAAACAAGCTAAAATTTGATACCGTAAGCTTCAAACATCAGTCGTCAAACCGGAATGCACTCGAAAATATCTCATTTGAAACTGAAAAAGGCCAAACAATTGCATTCGTTGGGCCTTCCGGATCGGGAAAAACCACCTTGGTCAAACTTCTTGTTGGGCTTTATAATCCGGACAGCGGGCAGGTACTTTACAATGAGGTATCATCTACCCATATCGACCTGAACGAACTACGTGAAAAAATTGGATTTGTAACTCAGGATACTCAGTTATTTTCAGGAAGCATTCGTGAAAATCTGCTATTTGTACGACCAAATGCAAGTGATGAAGATTGTATGCTCGTTTTACAAAAAGCAGCCTGCCAAAATCTACTTTCACGCGCAGACAAGGGACTAAATACAATCATTGGAGAAGGTGGTGTAAAAGTATCAGGTGGCGAAAAACAACGCCTATCTATAGCCAGAGCATTACTTCGAAATCCAAACATTTTGGTATTTGATGAAGCAACATCTTCACTTGACTCATTAACAGAGGAGGAGATTACAGAAACTATCCGTGATGTTTCTGTGATTAGTGATCATATAACCATACTAATTGCACACCGGCTTTCAACTATTATGCATGCTGATAAGATCTTTGTTCTTGAAAAAGGCAAAATTATCGAAGCAGGTAAACATGATGAGTTACTTGCCGAAAAAGGATTGTATTTTGCGATGTGGCGTCAGCAGATAGGTGAGAAATTATCATTTTAAGTGTAAATTTTTAATTAAATTTAGTAGCGATGAATTGCACATTACTAAATATTAACATTGGGCTATGGGAAACCATCATGATCGCTTTTGCAGTCATAGCACTTCTTCTGATCATACCATTTGCGATATTTGATACCGTGAGATCAAAAGACCTGAGCACCACACAGAAATTCCTCTGGATATTGTTTATTCTGATAGCCCCATATTTGGAAGCCATTGTCTATCTTTTCTGGGGCCCTAAACAAAAAGCAATATGAGTATATTAATAATAATTCTATTTATCGGGGGCGTATTGCGTTTCCTTATGGGTATCGTTTGGTTTGTTTTGATTGTGTATACCTTGCTAGATTTACTCAGAAGTAATTTGCCAACAAACACGAAGTTATTGTGGCTGATCGTCATCCTGATCGCACCATTTCTGGGGTCAATAATCTACCTTATAGGCGGAAGAAACAAACAAATTTAATGATTGTTTATCTGTTTTAAGCTTAAAGGGACAAGTCTTTTGGTTTTGAAATAGGTAAAAATAACGATCATTATAGTCATACTTCCTCCAAAAATGACCGATGGTATAGTTCCCATCAGCCTTGCCGTAGCTCCCGACTCAAATGCCCCTATTTCATTAGAAGAATTAATGAAAATTCCATTCACTGCTGACACTCTTCCACGCATCTCTTCTGGAGTGAGTATCTGTAAAATGGTAGAGCGAATAATCACGCTGACACTATCAAACGCGCCTTCAAAGAATAAACACAAGAGTGTGAGATAAAAGTTTCGGGAAAGTCCAAAGCAAATGATCGAAATTCCAAATCCTGCAACCGCTAGCAAAAGATTTCTCCAGGGTTTATTCATTGGCGGATATTTTGCCAAAATAAACATAGTAATCACCGCCCCAAGTGCAGGTGCTGCACGCATAAAGCCAAGCCCCTCAGCTCCTACCTTCAAAATATCATGAGCAAAAATTGGCATCAGCGCTACCGCGCCACCAAAAAATACCGAAAACATATCAAGACTTAAGGCCCCAAGAATCATTCTACTTTTAAAAACAAATCGAATACCCTCCGACAGGCTTTTAAAAATGTTTTCCTTAGGCACAAAATAAGCGGGATAATTTTTAACGAAAAATATGATGCATCCAAGAGCAAGGGCAAGAAATATAACAATCACAACAAAACAGGCTGTTATTCCACTGAAAGCATACAGCAGGCCTCCAACTGCTGGGCCCATGATGGATGCTGTTTGCCAGCTACCACTATTCCAGGTAGACGAGTTTGCATAATGCTCTTTAGGAATGATCTGTGCCATTAATGCAAAGGCTGTTGGCGAATAAAATCCACGCGTAATACCAATAAAAAATATCATTACATAAATGATGATGATCACAGGCGTTTGTCCAATTAACCTCAATACATCATCAGTAGTTACCACAGTAAGTACTGCCGAACAGCAAAGCATAGAGCCAATGATCCAAATCAGAAGTTTTTTCTTGTCTGATTTATCGGCAATATAACCACCATAAAGAGTCACCATTATAGAAGGTATGGCTTCAGCCAGACCAATCAAACCCAATGATAAGGGATCCTTGGTAAGCTGATAGATATGCCAGCCTATCACAACTGCCTGAACCTGATAGGCAAAGGTAAAGAGAAACCGCATCGCAATGTACGAGCGGAACTCCGGAAAGCGCATCGCTATATACGGATCAGTTTTAATTGCTTCTGACTTAAAATCACTCATTCGGAGCTATCAAATTAATTGCTGAAATCTACCTATTTAGTACCATATTGATCAATAAGATAGATCAATTTGTTCAGGATATCTTATCCCAGCTTATACCACCTGATTTTGTCTCAAAATACTGCCTCAGAATACGATTTTCTTCATTCATTAATTCAGGATCATTATCAAGGATATGAATAACCGTTTTTCTGGCCTCTGCCAATAATTGCTGATCAATAGCAAGGTCAGTTAATTTAAGATCAAGCACACCGCTCTGCTGTGTTCCTTCGATATTTCCAGGTCCACGAAGCTGAAGATCAATTTCAGCGATCTCGAATCCGTCATTGGTACGAACCATTGTATCCAAACGAATTTTTGCATCAGAGCTAAGCTTCATGCCCGACATCAATATGCAAAAAGATTGCTCAGCTCCGCGGCCAACTCTACCTCTTAACTGGTGCAATTGCGATATTCCAAACCGCTCTGCGTTTTCAATAATCATAACGCTCGCATTTGGAACATTAACCCCTACTTCAATCACTGTTGTGGCTACCATGATCTGGGTTTCTCCCTTTACAAAACGCTGCATTTCAGCAGCCTTATCTTTTGCAGCCAATTTACCATGTACAATACTGATTCGATATTCAGGGAGAGGGAACTCAATGGATATTGCTTCAATACCGGCTTCAAGATATAAAAGATCAAGTTTTTCACTTTCCTTAATCAAGGGATACACAATATAAACCTGTCGGCCTTTAGCTATTTCTTCGCGCATGAAACCAAACATCCTTAGGCGCTGACTATGATATAAATGAACCGTTTTAATGGGTTTTCTTCCTGCTGGAAGTTCATCGATCACTGAAATATCTAGATCGCCGTATAGTGTCATGGCCAGCGTACGTGGAATTGGGGTTGCAGTCATAACTAAAATATGCGGAGGAATAACATTCTTTCTCCACAAACGCGCCCGCTGTTCTACTCCAAAACGATGTTGTTCATCAATAACCACAAGCCCAAGGTTCTGAAATTGTACCACATCTTCAATCAAAGCATGAGTGCCAACTAGTATATTCAATTGACCGCTCTCCAGACGCTCATGCAGCCCCCGCCTAGCCTTTTTTGGCGTAGAGCCTGTAAGTATTTCAACACTTAAAAAACCGTCTCCTAGAAGGCTTTTAATTGAAAAATAATGCTGTTGTGCCAGAATTTCTGTTGGAGCCATGATACAAGCCTGAAATCCATTATCAATAGCCAGTAGCATGATCATCAAAGCAACCACAGTTTTCCCGCTACCAACATCCCCCTGAAGCAAGCGGTTCATTTGTACCCCCCGTTGAGTATCCTGCCTAATTTCTTTGATAACACGCTTCTGGGCAACAGTAAGTTCAAAAGGTAATTTTTCTGAATAGAAGGTGTTGAAATTATCGCCAACATTATTAAAAATTGAACCTTTGAATTTTTGCGACCGTAATACTTTAGTCCTGAGAAGCTTTAATTGGATAAAAAAAAGCTCTTCAAATTTAAGTCGTTTCTGAGCCTCTCTCAGTGCTTCTACATGCTCCGGAAAATGAATGGCATACAGCGCTTTCTGCCTGCTAATCAGTTCATGCTTTTGTATGATATATTCAGGAAGAGTTTCTTCTACCTGCCTAATCGCCTGATCGATAAGAGCTGCCTGAGCACGCTGAATTCCTTTACTATCCAGATTGAATTGCTTGAGTTTCTCGGTAGAACTATATACTGGCTGAAGAGTTAAATTTCCTTGGCTTACTATATTTGGCTGATATACCTCCAACTCTGGGTGAGAAATAGAAAAATGCCCATTAAAAAGTGTTGGCTTCCCAAAAACAATAAAAACTGCCCCAGGCTGAATGATTTTATCAATCCAGCGAATACTTTGGAACCATACCAATTCCATACTGCCAGTATCATCTTTAAAACGGGCAACAAGCCTTTTTACATGTTTATCACCAATAATTTCTTTTGAAACGATACGCCCAAGAATCTGTATAGCAGGCAGATCTGGATCAAGCTCTCTAATCTTATAGAAACGCGTACGGTCAATGTAGCGGAATGGATAATGTTCCAGAAGATCAGCGTAACAAAATATCTCAAGGTCTTTCTTAAGGATCTCAGCACGCTGCGAACCTATTCCTTTCAAATATTCAATAGGGGTTTTTAAAATCTGTTCTGCCAATCCGCTTAAGGGATAATGACCGGCGTTTTATTGGCCGGCGTTTTAAATAAAATTTCTTTAATCGTAGCCCAGTTAAAGACTATGACCGCTGCCAACAAGATCAGATATGAATATACTTGAACCATGCTGATTTCTTCGTGAAAATAGAAAAATGCGACTGCAAAAGCAACAATAGGATTTATATATATGATAATACCTAGGGTAGACGAAGGCATACCTATCAAAGCATAAAGGCTTAAAAAAAGTGGAATAATTGTAAAGAAAACAGAAATTACTACGATAGTTATCCAGAATTTAGGATCAGAGGGCAAAAATTCAAAGTCAGATAGGAAAAAAGGAAGCATCAATAGTGCTGCAATAAGAAGGTGTAAGCCAAGCATATTAAACTTATCAATTCGAACCATTACTCTTTGTATAATCAGATAGAAGCTGTAAAGTGCAGCTACCAGTACAGACCATAATACATCTATCAAAGAACCCTGAGCCAGGATTACAATACTTACCATTGCAAATCCCAAAGCAATCAGCTTCAATGTAGAAAGCTTCTCTTTCAGAATCACAAAACCACCTAATGCCGTGATCAAAGGGCAGACCATGTAGGCGAATGCTGCAGATTTAAGACTAATATTGTTCACCACATATATGTAAGTGAACCAATTTCCGGTTATCAATAATCCGGCAAGTAGACTAAGCCAAATGATTTTCTTAACACTATAGTTCTCTTCCTTTTGAATGTATTCAATATCTAATTTGATCTGGCTTTTTCTGAAAAGAAAAATATATACCCAAGTCAATAAGAGGGAAGTAAAAATGCGATAATATAAAATTTGTTCAGATGGATAATCCTGGAGCATTCGTAGAGGGATTGAGAAAAACCCCCAAACTACTACCGCAGAAAATGCAGCAATAAAATATTTAAGTATACCCTCTTTCAAGTTCAGGCTTTAACAGCAATTAATGAGATCTCAATATTTACATTTTTGGGTAATCCCAGAACTGCCACAGTTTCTCTAGCTGGATAATCAGATTTGAAATAGGATCCATAAACTTCATTAACATCCCCAAAATGATTCATTTCACTTAAAAAAATTGTGGTTTTAACCACATTCTCGAATGAGAACCCCGCTTTCAGTAATAGCGCGCCAAGATTTTGCATAACCTGTTTTGCTTCATCTCTGATAGAACCGCTTATTAGCTCATTGGTTTCAGGGTCAATTGGGATCTGTCCGGAGATAAAAAGCATATTTCCAGTTTGCACAGCCTGGCTGTACGGACCAATGGGAGCCGGTGCTTTTTCTGTAAAGATGATGGATTTCATAAAGCTAGTTTAGTATGATCAAAAGAGTTTAAAAAAAATCAAAAGACATACCATTCAAGCAGCTTATAAACAATCCCAGCTAAGAATACAAGTATTGCCGTGGTATTTATAATGTGCATGATCTTCAGATTAAAATTCTTTGGTCTGCTAGGGTCGTTCTTTCTAAAAAAATACATAATGCCGAAATTATTAAATAAAAAAAGAGTCCCGAATAATCGGGACTCTTTTTTACAATTTGCTTATATACAATATTGTTTATTGTTGTTTGAATTCAACACGACGATTTTGAGTACGTCCTGCTTCAGTAGAGTTTGAAGCAAGAGGACGGCTTTCGCCGTATGCAGTTGTAGCAATTCTACCTGCAGCAATTCCAGCATTAACTAAGTAAGTTTTTACTGAGTTAGCTCTATCTCTTGATAAAGACATGTTATATTCATCAGTACCTTCAGCAGAAGCATGACCATCTAACTGAACAATACTAGAAGAATTAGCTTTTAGTTCAGAAGATAATTTATCTAATGTTGAGTAAGCACTAGTTTTCAAAACTGAAGAGTTGAATTCGAACTGGATTGCAATTGCAGAACCAGCTACAATCTCAGGACATCCGTTCAGAGCAGCAGTACCTTTAACAGTAGGACATGCATCTTTTGAATCAGGAATACCGTCAGCATCAACATCTAAAGGACAACCAGAACCATCAACTTTAATTCCAGCTTCTGTGTTCGGACATTTGTCTAATTTATCAGCAACACCGTCACCGTCAGAATCTTTTAACAAATCAGCAGCTTCTAGTGCAGAAACACGACCTTTTAAAGCTTCAACTTCCTGACGTAATGTTGGATCTTTCAATTCATCATACATCAAAGCCAAAGGATTTACCCAATCCAAGCTTGGCTTAGCTTTAGAACCTAAAGAGAATTCTAAACCAGCTGAAGTATAAGACCATTTATCTTTTGAAAAACCTTTTCCTTTAGTGCCGTCAAGATTGTCTTCATCAAGGAAATTCATTGTGTAACCTAAATCGAAGTTAACACGCTCAGAAACCTTGAATTTAACAGCCGCACCAACTGGAACGAATTGACCTCTGATATTTTTACGATCACGATCAGGACCATATGCGGTTGCTTTAGGAGTTGCATTAGGATTTATTTCATCCCAGTGATAAGCAGCATGTCCAATACCGGCTTTAACGATAAAGTTTATTGCATTTTCTCTTTTAAGAAAATCAACAGTAGCTACATTCGCAACTGCCATAAGGCTTAATGCATTACTGATTTGAGTAACACCATCAGTACGTGATCCTAAACCTAAGTTGATAGTCGCGCCACCATTATCATAGGTAAGCTTTCCAGATTGGAACGCACCTTCAATACCAAAGGCATGACCTATTTGCTTTCTTACTGTAAGACCATATCCTAAAGATGGGCTCCAGTTAGTAAAATCATTGGTGCCGCCAATTGCTACAATCGGAGCCATAACTCCAGCATTGACACCTACATTCCAGGTTCTATACTGCCCTCTTCCACCAAATACTTTGGCCGAAGAGCTCGTAGCGGTTTGTGCTAGAGAAACCTCTACGAGGGCCAGCATCGCTACTAATGAAAACACAAAGGCTTTCTTAATTGTAGAATAATTCATGATAGTTAATTTAAAGGTTAACAATTTTTATCAGTGTAATTTACACAAAAATAGTCATAAGTTTGACTTGTGCAAATAATCAAGTACTGTTTCAATCATTTTTTTTAACAAATTTATAAGATAAACTATTTTAATCCGGTCAAAATTTAACTATTGCAATTATGAAATATCCAATCATAACTAATCAGCTATTCAAATTAAACCGAGAAAATTTCAAAAAAAGGCTTCCCAATGGCTCTATAGCTATATTTCAATCTAATGACGAATTTCCAAGAAGCGGCGATCAATCTTTTACATTCAAACAAAATCCTGATCTTTTCTATTTAAGCGGAATAGATCAGGAGCAAAGTATTTTAATTTTATTTCCTGATTGCCCTAATAAACAATACAAAGAAGTGCTATTTTTAAGACAAACAAGCGAACATATCGCCGTCTGGGAAGGCCATAAACTTACTATTCAGGAGGCAAAAAAGGTTTCAGGAATAGAAAATATCTATTGGGTGGATGAGTTTTGGAATATATTGCCTTCCATTATTAACTATGCGGATATAATTTTTCTAAATACCAACGAGAATGATAGGTATGCACATCAGGTACCTTACCGCGATATCCGTTTCATTGAAAAGTTAAAGAATCTCTATCCCTTACACCGCTATGAACGCGCTGCACCAATTTTACGCGACCTTAGGCCAGTAAAGTCTGCTATTGAAGTTGAGTTAACTCAAAAGGCATGCGACATTACTAGAGATGCCTTTAACCGCATACTTAAGGTTATTAAACCTGGAATAGCAGAATATGAGATTGAAGCAGAGATAATCCATGAATTCATACGTCAAAGTGCAACCGGGCATGCCTATAATCCAATCATTGCCTCAGGTAAAAATGCCAATATTCTACATTATAATGATAATAACCAGATCTGTAAAGACGGTGATGTGATACTATTCGACTTTGGTGCTGAATATGCAAATTATAATGCTGATCTCAGCCGCTCAGTTCCAGTAAATGGCCGTTTCACTAAAAGACAGAAAGATGTTTATCATTCTGTTCTTCACATCATGAAAGAAGCCCGAAAAATGCTTTTACCAGGAACCATCTGGAATGAATATCATATTGAAGTTGGAAAAGTGGTTGAATCTGAACTGATTAAACTAGGATTGCTTGACAAGCATGATGTTGCAAAACAAGACCACAAAATGCCTCTCTATAAAAAGTTTTTTATGCATGGCACCTCGCATCACCTTGGATTAGATGTACATGATTTTGCAAGTAGGTACAAGCCATTTGAAGAAGGCAATATCTTGACTTGCGAACCAGGGATTTATATTCAGAATGAGGGATTGGGAATCCGTCTAGAGAATGATATTCTACTAACTAAAGATGGGAATATCGATCTGATGGCCAATATCCCAATTGAGGCAGAAGAAATTGAAGAAATTATGAATTCTTAATACTGCCGAGGATCCTGTCAACAAAACGATATAAATTAAATGACGGATCAACTGAAGCAATACTAATTTCTTCATGGAGCTTTATTCTGCTGATATTTTTCATTTTTTCATGCTGGATAAGCTTCCATGCCTTTTCGGCAAGTAGAAAAGTACGACGGCTATTATTCTTAAAAGGCTGATCTTGGATAACCTGCATTAGCTCATCAACACCTGTCGACTTATCGGCAATTGTATTAATTACCGGGATAATCTCAGTTCGTTGATGTACAAGTTTCTTTAGATTATTGGCAAATGACTCAGCACCCTCACGATCCGACTTATTCACCACAAAAACATCAGCAATTTCCATCAATCCCGACTTCATGCTTTGAATTTCATCGCCAGACTCTGGAACCAATACCACCACACTAATGTCTGCCAGGCCAGCAATCTCTACTTCCGATTGTCCCACACCAACCGTTTCAACCAGGATATAATCAAATCCCGATGATTTGAGTACATCCGTCATCTCAATTGTTTTTCCTGATAAGCCCCCTAATGATCCACGGGTTGCAAGAGAACGGATAAACACGTTAGGCTTATTAAACTGTTCAGACATCCGGACACGGTCGCCAAGTAAAGAACCCAAATTAAATGGTGATGTCGGATCAATAGCGAGAACTGCAATGCTTTTACCTTGAGAACTTAAATAATTAATCATGGCATTAACCAGCGTACTTTTCCCAGCTCCAGGAGGCCCGGTAATACCTATAACAGGAGTATCTGATGGCACAAGCTCTTTAAGCAAATCTTCAGAACCTGCCAAATCATTCTCCACCAAAGTTAAAGTTCTGGCTAATTTTCTATAGTCTCCAAGCTGAATTGGATTTTTGATCAGGGGTAACTGCATGATACAAAAAAGGTGTTTTTATTCCATATTACAAAGTTTGGGTTTTTATTAACTTTGCATATGTAAATTGTCATATCTCATATCTCATATCTCATATCTCATATCTCATATCTCATATCTCACATCTCATTTAATGAAAGTTACAGGTTTTTCATTCATTCGTAATGCCATAAAAAATGACTACCCTGTTGTACAGGCGATTCTTTCAATTTTACCTATATGTGATGAGTTTGTAATAGCCCTTGGTAACTCTGAAGACAATACACAGGAACTCATCGAAAGTATCGCTTCTCCGAAAATAAAAATCATTCATACCATTTGGGATGAAAGCATACGTGAAGGTGGAAAAACATTCGCCCAGGAAACTGATATAGCGTATGCTGCCATTTCAAAGGATACTGATTGGGCTTTTTATATCCAAGGCGATGAATGCGTCCATGAAAACTATCTTCCTGTGATAAAAAAGGCGATGGAAGAAAATTTGGGCAATAAAAATGTAGAAGGTCTTTTATTTAAATACCTGCATTTTTATGGCTCTTATGATTTCATAGCTTCTTCAAGACGTTGGTATAGAAACGAGGTTAGAGTTTTAAAATTTGATCCAGGGGTTCATTCCTACCGGGATGCTCAAGGTTTTAGAAAAAATAACAGAAAAATAAAGGTTAAACCCATAGATGCCTATATTTATCATTATGGCTGGGTTCAGCCCCCTGCAGGTCTGGGAAATAAGGTTCGTAATTTTAATAAATTTTATCATGAAGACTCCTGGATTCAGGAACATCTTCCCGAAAATCACCAATTTGATTATGGTAACGCTGATCGCTTGATCAGATTTGAAGATACTCACCCGCTTGTTATGCAAAAGCGAATTGAAGTTAGCAATTGGAAGTTTCAGGCCGACCCAACACTTCTAAAAAAGAAAATGAGCCTGCGACGCCGAATATTACAAAAAATAGAAGATGTATGGCAATGGAGAATTGGAGAATATAAAAACTACAAAGTTGTTCAATGACAAGAGCGTCCACTTCTAGAAAAAGTATAACTGTAGTTATACCAAATTACAATGGCAGACACCTATTAGAGCGAAACCTTCCATCGGTTTTTAATGCCTTAAAAAGTGCTAACACAGATTATGAAATTATTATAATAGATGATTGCTCAACAGATGACTCTGTGGCATTTCTAATTCAAAGCTATCCAAATGCACGTTTGATTATTAGCGACCAAAACCAGGGCTTTTCAGCCACCTGCAATAAAGGAATTGCACTAGCCGAAAAAGATTTAATTTTACTTCTAAATACCGATATTGAGCTCAACACCATTTATTTTGAAACTCAATTTAAATACTTTGAACTTCCGGATACTTTTGGTGTAATGAGTAAAATAATTGGAGCTAAAAACGGTGAAACCCAGGATACTGCACGGTTTTTAAGATACTCCGGATTTAAAATCAAAGCCAATGATTTTTTTTACGTTGAGGATCAGAACTTTCTTACTCCAACTGCTTATTTATCTGGCGCAAATGCTTTAATAGACGCTAAAAAATTAAAAGAAATAGGAGGTTTTGATGAAATTTTTTCGCCTTTTTATTGCGAAGATTTTGAATTGGGGCTAAAGGCATGGCGCTTAGGCTGGAAATGTTATTATGACCCAAAATCTTATTGCATTCACGATCATTCATCAACCACCAAAAATTATCGTACTCAAAACTGGGTTAAAGCCATATTTTTTCGTAACAGATTGTATGTACATGCCATACATTTAAGCAGAACCAGATTGATATTTTGGTTGATGCAAATAACCTTTATTGATCTTCTTTTCATGTGGCTTGGATTAAAATTTTATTTCTATAAAAGCTTCGGAATGTTTTTAAACAATTTAAAGTACTTAGTGCATTCCCGTAAAAAGATGAAACAATTAATGACCCAGCATCAATGCTCGACAAGCGTTGATGAGGTGATAAATAAAATGGACAAGATGCTAGAGGGGCAAACAATCATTCAGGGCAGAAATTAGTCCTGCTTCAAAATGATTAACTTTACAGGACAAATTAATTTATGAAAACCTTTTTCCGACTTTTCTCTTTTGCATCACCGGTTCAGCGATTTGCCGTTCCATTTTTTATTGCATCGGTATTAGGTGTCATCTTTGGTCTACTTAATTTCACCTTACTTATTCCTGTATTTGAGCTATTGTTCAACCAATCAGGTAATATAGGGGCTCCGAAACTAGCTGTAGCACCCACATTTGATTTAAGTCTGAGCTATTTTAAAGACCTATTCTATTTCTATTTTCAAAGCGTAATCAACAGTTCGGGCAAGGTTGGAGCATTGAAAATGGTCAGTATTGCCATAGTCATTTCTGTAATTTTGAGTAACCTGTTTAAATATTTGTCGGCTAGGATTATTGAAAATTTCAGGTTAATGATAGTTACCCGAATTCGAAGTAATATTTTTAAAAAACTCACAGAAATTGATATTCAGTATTTCAGCAGCCAACGCAAAGGAGATCTAATTTCGAGATTCATGACAGATGTTGTAACTATTCAAGACTCTATCATTCGCTCCGTACAAGTTATTCTACGTGAGCCTATAGCCATTATCCTAAATTTTGCAGTGCTTTTTACCATTTCGGCCAAACTCACCATTTTTGCACTCATCTTAATTCCTGTCTCAGGTCTGCTTATTTCGCTGATTATGAAACGTTTAAAGAAACATGCTGCTGCAGCCCAAGACTCTTTAGGGGTATTAGTGTCTAGTATTGATGAGGGACTTAATGGGGTTAAAATTATTAAATCGTTTAATGCTGAAAATTATATCCAGGAAAAATTTAATGCCATTAATATGTGGACAAGTAAGATCCATAGAAGACTGGCAAGGCGAGTACTTTTGGCTGCGCCAGTATCAGAGATGATGGGAGTAATCACTGTCGCTGCACTACTCTATTATGGTGGAACTCTTATTCTTCAAGCCGGATCGGATCTAAGGGGAGCTGAATTTATAGGATACATCATTATCTTTTCTCAGATTATTAATCCGGCAAAAGCTATCTCAGAAGCATTCGGAAATATCTCTCAAGGAATCTCTGCAGGTGAGCGTGTATTCCAATTACTGGATGCCCCAGAAAATATCACTGATAAACCAAGTCCAATTTCAAAAACCTCATTCAATGAATGTATCCAATTGAACAATGTCTCTTTCGCTTATGGAGACAAAGAAGTATTGAAAGGAATTAATTTAAAAATTGTAAAGGGAAGTACAGTTGCATTAGTTGGTCCTTCGGGAGGAGGAAAAACCACACTCATGGATCTACTTCCAAGATTTATGGATCCCTATGAAGGTGAGATATGCCTGGATGATATCAGTATCAAAGAGATAAGTATGCGTGATGTAAGAGCGCTCATGGGAATTGTAAATCAGGAATCCATACTTTTTAATGATACCATTTACAATAATATTGCATTTGGAAGATCTTTTACACAGGAGGAGGTAGTTGAAGCAGCAAAAATTGCAAATGCTCATGAGTTCATCGTTAAAACCTCTGATGCTTATCAAACCAATATTGGCGACAGGGGGATGAAATTATCTGGCGGACAAAAACAACGAATCTGCATTGCCAGAGCAGTGCTTGCAAATCCACCAATTCTTCTGCTTGATGAAGCTACATCAGCTCTAGATACCGAATCAGAAAAATTAGTTCAGAATGCACTAAAAAAATTAATGAAAAACCGCACTTCTATTGTAATTGCCCATCGCTTAAGTACCATTCAGGAAGCAGATCAGATCATTGTTTTGGAAAATGGTAAAATTCAAGAACAGGGTAACCACAATGAACTGATCTTGGCCAATGGCCTCTACAAAAAGTTAATCGAAATGCAAACATTCAACGATTAAAAATGAATCATAAAGCACTGGTTTCTATAGCTTTATGTACATATAATGGGCAAGCCTATTTAAGAGAGCAGTTAAATTCAATTGTTAATCAAAGCTACTCGCCACTTGAACTTATTGCGGTTGACGATTGTTCATCAGACAATACCCTAAGCATTCTGAAAGAATATGCAGCTAATTACCCATTCATCAAAGTTTTTGTCAATCCTGAAAATATAGGGTATATCAGAAATTTTGAAAAAGCACTAAAACTTTGCAGCGGTGAGTTCATTGCTTTATCGGATCAGGATGATATCTGGGATTTGCATAAGATTGAAAAACAGGTTAATGCAATTGGTAATCAGTTAATGATTTATCATGATTCTGAATTCGTTGACCAAAATGGCCAATTATTAAATAAAAAAATGTCTGATATTATGAATTTATACCGTGGAGATCAGCCAGAATCATTTTTGTTTTTTAATTGCATTTCTGGACACTCGGTATTAATGAAAAAGGAGCTGCGAGATGAATTATTGCCATTTCCGAATGCTTATTATCACGATTGGTGGATGGGATACGTGGCCACTAATCTGGGCAGTATTGACTGCATTGATGAACCCCTTGTCAAATACCGGCAGCATCACACAGCAGATACGAATATTTTAAAACGAAAGCGAGATAATTCAACCAGAAATCAGCTTAGTGCATCAATGAAATATGACAAAAAAATACGGTGGTTGAAATCTTGTGCAGAATACCCAAAAAATAAAGACCCTCAATTCATTCAAAATTTATATGCTGAATTCATGAAAAATGAGACCGTTTATTTTTCTTTCGGACTGGCTCGAATGATCCATACTAACCGTTCTATACTTTTCAGTATCAATAAAAAGAGTTTATTCAGTAAATTAAATTTTAGCCTGAAAGAGCTATGGGGAGGAAAAATTAGGAGAATTTTTTCAGACTAATTCAGACATGCTTCTTTTTGTAGCAAAAAACATTGATCGCCATATCAAAGCTTTCGCAGATCAGCCTAGTATCTACAAAAGGTCTTTTTCTTGTAGCTGATTCTTTTATATAATAGTGGAATCCAAGACTTTCAACCAGTGCAAGAAGCTCATGAAGGGTCTGCTTCGAATTCACATTATTATGATATTCAAAAAAGATATGATCGGCATTCTTTAAACTCTTGCCACAGTATTTCAATACGGTATCCTCAGCACCTTCAATATCAATTTTCAGAAAATCAACCTCATCGGTCAGGAAGTCTAAAAGTGGTACTGCCTCAATAATTTTAGGCTTCTGATCGGCATATTCATTGCCTATACGCCCTCCCATTCCTCCATCAGTATAAAAGGCTAGTGTTTCTGTTTTAGTCCAAACAGCCTTCTGATAAAGGGTCACATTCTTTAATCCGAATGTTTTAACATTCTCCTCCAAAATTGCAAATATTTCAGCATCCGGCTCAAATGCAATAATTTGATGATCAGGATAATTTAAAGAAAAATATAAAACACTCAGCCCCATATTGGCTCCGCAATCAAGAATGACTGCTGAACCAGGAGTAGGTTTAAAACGATAAATTTCTGTTTCAAAAATTTCGATATACGACTCAGCAAAACTTGGCCCGTGGTGAAATTTAAAGGGCTTTTCAAACACTTGCGCATAGCCCACAGTAAAATGCTTGAAATCAGCAACACGGCCTAATTCGAGTTTGATATCACCCGCAAAAAACCTGGAAATAATACTTCTTTTAAGCCTTCTGAATTCTTTTCTTAAACCCACGAATGATAGAAATAAATTGATTCTAAAAAAATGATTAAAACAAAAAAAGCGATCAAAAGATCGCTTTTAATTATATCTATTAAAACTATAGTTTTCTTTTCACTTCAACCTGTTCGTATGATTCTACAATATCACCAACCTCAATATTATTGAAATTCTGAATATTTAAACCACACTCATAACCTGTAGCAACTTCTTTCACATCATCCTTGAAACGCTTCAATGAAGCTAACTCTCCGGTATAAACAACTACACCATCACGAATAATACGCACCTTGCTATTTCTAATAATTTTTCCATCTAATACCATACAACCTGCAATAGTACCCACTTTAGTGATTTTAAACACCTCACGTATTTCAACGTTTGATGTAATTTTCTCCTCAAATTCAGGGTCAAGCATACCTTCCATTGCAGCTTTAACTTCATTGATAGCATCGTAAATAATAGAATATAGACGAATATCGATCTGTTCGGCTTCGGCTAATTTACGTGCACTTGCTGAAGGACGAACCTGGAAACCGATAATGATCGCATCAGAAGCTGAAGCAAGCAATACATCAGATTCAGAGATCTGACCAACTGATTTATGAATGATATTAACCTGAATCTG
Source organism: Pedobacter schmidteae (assembly GCA_945901155.1). Classification (GTDB taxonomy): domain Bacteria; phylum Bacteroidota; class Bacteroidia; order Sphingobacteriales; family Sphingobacteriaceae; genus Daejeonella; species Daejeonella schmidteae_B. Next base: position 10,102 of record CAMDKO010000015.1, on the reverse strand, counting down.
CTCAGTAGAGAGTTTCAGTAATGAATCGGATAATGCTTCTATTGAACCATCCACGTCACCCTTAACAATCACATTCAACTCTTTAAAGTTTCCGATCGCCAAACGACGTCCAATTTCATCAAGCGTGATATGTTTCTGGGTACGTAATCCCTGCTCACGTTGTAATTGTAATCTCTTATTAGCAACCTGGCGAGCTTCCACTTCACTTTCCATCACGTTGAATTTATCACCTGATGTTGGTGCACCCTGCATACCAAGCACCTGAACAGGAGTTGATGGTCCGGCATGGTCTAATTTAACGCCACGTTCATTATGTAAAGCTTTAACCTTTCCGCTATATCCACCAGCAAGTATGGCATCACCAACCTTAAGTGTTCCCGACTGGATCAATACGGTAGTAACAATACCCCGACCTTTATCCAATGCTGCTTCGATAACAGTACCAACTGCACGTTTGTTAGGATTGGCAGTTAATTCAAGCATATCGGCCTCCAGACAAACTTTTTCAAGCAATAAGTCGATACCTAATCCTGTTTTACCAGAAATTTCTTGACTTTGATATTTTCCACCCCAGTCTTCAACCAGAATATTCATGGTAGAAAGCTGTTCACGGATCTTGTCAGCATTTGAACCCGGCTTATCTACCTTACTGAAGGCAAATACGATGGGCACATTTGCAGCTTGCGCATGATTAATAGCTTCACGCGTTTGAGGCATCACGCTATCATCCGCAGCAATTACAATAATGGCAATATCAGTTACATTTGCTCCCCTTGCACGCATGGCTGTAAAGGCTTCGTGACCAGGAGTATCTAAAAATGTTATTTTTCTTTCGTTTTCAAGGCTAACCTCATAAGCACCAATATGCTGAGTAATACCTCCGGCTTCGCCAGCAATCACATTAGTTTTACGAACAAAGTCAAGTAAAGATGTTTTACCATGATCCACGTGACCCATTACCGTTACAATTGGGGCTCTTGGTAATAGATCTTCCGGCTTATCTTCTTCTCCGAATAATCCGCTTTCTTCATCTTCAGGTTTTACAAATTCTACTTCAAAGCCAAACTCATCAGCTACAATGGTGAGGGTTTCAGCATCAAGCCTTTGGTTGATGGAAACAAACATTCCCAAACTCATACAGGTAGAAATAACCTGAGTAACAGGAACATCAAGCATGAGTGCTAATTCATTTGCGGTAACAAATTCGGTTACCTTAATGGTTTTGGATTGTGCTTCAAGTTCTAATGCAGCATCTTCAGCTGTTTGAGCAACATCATCACGCTTTTGACGACGTAATTTAGCACGCTGCGCAAATTTACCTGATTTACCTGCTCCACTTAAACGGGCAAGTGTTGCTTTGATCTGATCCTGAATTTCTTTATCCGTAGGTTCAGCCTTTGGAGCATCCGGTGTACGCGGTTTGTTTCTAAAATCTGGACGAGGTGCAGCTCCTCCAGCACCAGGTGCTGGTCTACTTCCTCTAAAATCTGGACGGTTTCCCTGATATCCAGCACCAGGTGCCGGACGTGGAGCAGTGCCTGCCTGTCCTTGAGGAGCTTGTCCCGGCTGCTGGCCAGGAGCATTATCTTTACGCTTACGTTTACGTTTATGATCAGCGCCTGCAGCTGCAGACGATGATGCTACAGGCTGACCACGACGTGGCTGTGCTGTTGGCAATTCAATACGTCCAATTACATTGGGACCAGATAAACGGTCTGCTTTAGCGCGTATAAATGTCGCATTAGGATTTCCTTCCTGAGTATTCGGTTTATTTTCTTGTTTTTCCTGTAAAGTCGGAGCTGCTGGGGGCGTAATGGCAACTGGAGCTGCTACTACTTCCGGCTCAACTTTATCTAGGGCCTTTGGAGTTTCTGTAACCTCATTAACCGGAGCAGCTGGTTCAAGCTTTGCAGGTTTTACAACTGCTGGTTCTTTTACTGCAGCTGGCTCAGCAATTACTGGTACTGGAGCAACTGGTTGAGGTATAACAACAGCTTCTGGAGCAGTTTTTTCTGGTTCAGGGCTTTTCTTTTCAGGACGGGTTTTTGAGTTAAGCTGATTTAAATCAATCTTGCCAACCACTTTTACACCAGGCAAAGAACCTTCGTCAGGTGTAGGTTCAGCAAGCGCAGTGTCCTTTGGTTTCTCAGCCACAGGAGTAGTAAAAGGATTTACATTCTTGATCAGAATCTCTTCTTGTTCAAATTCTTTTGAATGCTGAGGCTCTGACTTCTCAACGGCAAAAGGGACATCATCGCGCCGAATCTTGCCTATCACAATTTGTTTGGCTTCCTCTTTTACAATCTTATCACCCTGATACTCCTTAAGAAGAACATCATACATCTCATCGGTGAGTTTAGTATTGGGCCTGGCTTCAACTTTGAAACCTTTTTTTCCTAAAAACTCAACCGCTGTAGACAAGCCAATATTCAGCTCCTTCGCAGTTTTAAGTAAATTTGTGCTTTTACCTTCTGACATTTATTATTTAACCTCGCTATTTTTGTATAAAAGTACGTTTTTTATATGTTATATGTTTTAGGATCGGGCAATTTCTCTGCCCAGAAATTTTTTCAAATATCCCAACTCAAATAACTTATTCGAATTCTGACTTCAGAATCTCAATTACATCTTTCACTGTTGTTTCTTCCAGATCGGTACGTTTTACCAATTCATCTGCATTTAATGCCAGAATTGATTTTGCTGTATCTAGTCCAACACGCTTGAATTCATCAATGATCCAGCCTTCAATTTCATCTGAGAATTCCTCAATATCCACATCCTCATCATCTTCAAGTGCTTCACGGTATACATCAATCTCGAATCCTGTCAGCTTTCCGGCTAACTTGATATTATGTCCACCACGGCCAATAGCCAGTGAAACCTGATCTGGTTTCAAATACACTGCAGCTCTTTTTTCTTCTTCGTCTAATTTGATACTGGTGATCTTAGCCGGACTTAAAGCCCTTTGAATATACAATGAAATATTGTTTGTAAAATTGATCACATCAATATTTTCATTCTTTAGTTCACGAACAATACCATGAATACGTGACCCCTTCATACCCACACAGGCTCCTACAGGATCAATTCTGTCATCATAAGATTCTACCGCAACCTTTGCTCTTTCACCAGGCTCACGTACAATCTTTTTAATGGTAATCAGGCCATCAAAAATTTCAGGAACTTCCATTTCGAACAAACGCTGTAGAAACTCAGGTGCAGTACGTGAAATAATAATCTTGGGGTTACCATTTAACATTTCTACCTTTTCAATTATTGCACGTACAGAATCTCCTTTTTTGAAATAATCTGCAGGGATCTGCTCAGTTTTAGGTAATAAAAGCTCATTGCCTTCATCATCAAGCACCAGTGTTTCTTTTTTCCAAACCTGATAAACTTCACCGGAAACAATTTCACCAACACGATCTTTATACTTTTTAAATATTTCGTCTTTTTCAAGTTCAAGAATTTTTGAAACAAGTGTCTGACGGGCAGCAAGTATTGCTCTGCGGCCAAAACTTTCAAGTGTGATCTGTTCGATAAAATCATCACCAACTTCTAGATCAGCGTCAAAAGTTTTTACTTCAGCCAGCTCAATCTCCAGATCATCATCTTCAGAAAATCCATCCTCCATAACAGTACGGGTACGCCAGATCTCCAAATCACCATTATCCGGGTTGACAATCACATCGCAATTCTCGTCAGTACCATACCTTTTACGCAACATGCTGCGGAAAACCTCTTCTAAAACACTAATAACCGTAGGACGGTCAATATTCTTGAAGTCTTTAAACTCCTGGAATGAATCGATTAAATTAATATTGCTCATTTTTTATTGAATTTGTCCCATTTATATAGGACGTTATTTAAAACTCACTAAAACTATACTTTCTGAAATATTTTCAAATGGAATCAAGCTTTCTATCAATTCTGCTTTTTTCCCTTTTTCTTTTACACTTTCTTGAATGGTAATGCCCGATTCTTCGGCATTGATCAATTTGCCTTCCTTCATATGACCATCCAACAACTTGATTTTCAAGGAGCGATTGATATTTTTCTGAAATTGTCTGAATGATTTTAGCGGAGTGTCTATACCCGGCGAAGAAACCTCAAGCCTGTAAGCCTGTTCAATTGTATTTTCCTCTTCAAGATGAAAACCCACATGGCGGCTAATTGCAACGCAATCACTAATTGCAACGCCCTTATCGCCATCTACTAAAATAGACAAAATTCCGCTTCCATGCATCTGCACATCAACCAAAAACAAATCTGGACGATCAGCAATCTTCTCTTCAACTAATTCAACAACCCTTTTCTCTATGTTCATAATCGACCTTTTTTGATCCCATTCAAAAAATAGGAAGGTAAAAAAAGAGCCCCGATAACGTCGGGGCTCTTCACAGATCGATGCAAATATAAAAAAACTATCCGGCATTGCAAATACCTGGTTTCAATACATTTATATTATTTACCTGAACTGAATTTAAATTCAATATAATCGCCGCTAGTAAATATTTTTTTGGTAGAAATAATATCTTCAGGCTTTCTGAGCAGAATTTTAGTATAACACCTTGCAAAATAAGAGACACCAGGTTTAAATTCTATTTCTGGCTTAAACCTGATCATTTTGTCGGCGATGGTATAAGTTCCTTCCAAAGCGGATTGAAAATCTCTTAGTTCCTGATCGGAAGTATCTTTATAAACAGCAAAAAAATTGATCCAGTCAGTATTCTTCAATGAATCAGACCTCAATTCTTCAATCATATACGATGGCACTTTAAATAGTATCACTTTTGTACTATCATCAGAAAGACCAATTTTTAGTTCGCTGCTTACCTTGTCTTTTGGTATTTCCTGCCTACAGGAATTAAGAAAGAGAAAAAAAAATGTGAAAATGTAAAACAGTTTATTCAATTTCATTGTTTATTACATTTTATAAAAACGAATTATGAGACTAATCATTGAGATATTACTAATGGGAGCCGCAGTTGCCATAGCTGCATACCTTTTGCCAGGAGTTACCGTAGTGAATTTCTGGACTGCAATTGTAGCGGGCAGTCTCATTGCATTAGCCAATGCTACAATTGGCATGATTCTTCGGATTTTGACTTTCCCAATCAATTTTTTAACGCTCGGATTAATGTCATTTATTATTACTGTGTTGATGGTATTATTAGTTGATTACTTAATGACCGATTTCAATACACAGGGATTTTTCTCTGCCTTTTTATTTGCTGCTGTTCTTGCACTGATACAAATGATATTTTCTGCTTTTCGCTCAGAAAAAGCTATTTAAATTTTTATTTGAACCCAATCACTGTCTTTAGCATCAGGGATTGGATTCCTTTATTTTTTTGATGCATCATTAGTAGCCTTTTTCACAGCAAGCGATTTATCCTTTGCTGTAATTGCGAAAATAGTGCGATTATCCATTGATCGGTAATGTTTCCCAAGAATTTCAACCGCTGAAGCTCTTACCTGTGAATTGCCATCATTTAGAGCCAATTCCTTTATTTTTTGGTAAACCGAGGTCTTTTCTTCGTTCGAAAGGTGTTCCAATGCCAATAAAGCGGTATTACGAATTACCCAGTTTTTATCGTTAAAAGCTGTAATCAATATCCTTTTTGAAAGGCTCTCCTCTTTTTTCTTCAGGAGCATAATTACCGCCTCCATTCTATCCATAAAAAGTGGAGCATGCTCGTATTGAAATGCATATTGCTGCAAGGTTTTAACTTCTGATTTCTCAGCTAGAATATATTTTTCAGCATCAACGTTGACTAGATCCGGAAGTGCGGCTACAGGAAAAACAAAAGATTGCTTTTGCTTATCCAGAACAACCTCCTTACGTACTACCTTGCTGTTAACATAGATATCGATAGCAATAGGAATACGATACAGCGGAGTTTTTGACAGGTCCTGATTTTGCCTGATCGTTACAGAAACCTCTTTACTTTGAGGATCAAAGGTGTTCTGTATGTCTAATACAGGGTGACCTGATGACAGAAACCATTGATTAAAAAACCAATTCATATCAGTACCTGTTACCTCTTCAAAAACAAGTCTCAAATCATGAATTTCAGCAGATTTATAGGCATTACGGGTAAGATATAGGTTGAGAGCTTTGAAAAAGGCCGCATCTCCAACAGTTTTTCGCAACATATGTATGATTCTACCACCTTTCTGATAGCTGATCTCATCAAACATGTGTTCACGATCTGCGTAATCAAAACGTATGACATCCAAGTTCTCATTACTTTTATTGCCGATATAAGCCGACAAATCCTGAAATCCTTTAAAATCAGCCTGATCTCGCCCATTTTTAAATTCATCCCATAAATATTCAGCATAGGTAGCAAATGACTCATTCAAGGGAAGGTTTGCCCAGGATTCTGCAGTTACCAAATCGCCAAACCAATGATGAAAAAGCTCATGAGAGATGATATCTTCCTGATTTTGATCAATATACTGCCCTTCAGACATATTTAATCCTTCATAAAAAACTGTAGCGCTGGTATTTTCCATGGCTCCACTTACAAAATCTCTCACAACAATTTGCGAATATTTATCCCATGGATAATCAACCCCTAGTTTCAGAGAGAAAAATTCCATCATTTGGGGAGTGTTTCCAAAAACAAGCCTAGCCGTTGAAGCGTAGGCCGGTTCGGTATAATAACTTACCTCCTTATCACGCCATTTATCTTTGGTGATGGTAAAATTTCCTACAGCCAGCATGATCAAATACGTTGAATGCGCTTGCTCTTGTCGCCAGCTATCTGTACGAGTTCCATCACCATTCATACTTGAAAACTCTAGGGTACCATTTGAAAGACTGACAAATTCATTAGGAACAGTAATATTTAGTTCCTGAGTCATTTTTTCCTGAGTGTCATTTATTGTTGGGAACCAGTTTGAGTTGCATTCAGTCTCACCCTGAGTCCAGATCTGTTTGGGTTTATCCTTGTCTTTTCCGTCTAGATTGATGAAGTACATTCCACGGTCGCCAGAGGACGAAATATCTTCACCAATCTTCAACTTATTTGGCATGGCCACATAATCTATAAAAACCGTATAAATCTGGTCGTTGTTATACACTTTATCAAGAGTTATTGAGAGTATTTTACCATCATATTTATACTGAAGAGGCTTTTTATCGTAACTGTTAACTAAAGAAACGTTTTTGATACGAAAACCATTGGCGTTGAGCAGCAACTGATCTGTAGCATAAAAATATGGTTTTGCTTGAATAGTAGCCTTTCCATGAACATAGGCACTATCCCAGTCAAAGCTAAGGTCAAGTCTGGTATTAATCAGGTCAGTTTTTCTGGTATAGCTGCCACGATATACTTTAGAACCTGGTATATTTTCGGTTACCGTGACCGGATCAAGATTCAGCATTTTGGGTGTGGAACACGATTGAAGAAGAAGTGCTGCTAATAATGGGCAGCATAGTATTAATTTATAGTTCATCTTTATTTTTCTGCCAGCAAATCAGCTATTGTTTTCTCGAACTCTTTTACAAAATCAGAATAATGGGTTCCGGTGCCGGGTCCGCTAAAACCGGTATGAATCTTTCTGATTTTGCCATTTTTATCAATGATCATCAGGGTTGGAAATGCCATAAATTGCTTAAGCATTGGTAAACTTTTAGAAACCTCAACTTTATCTTTCGTAAATCCTGTAACCAACATATCATAAGGCACTGAAAATCTGTCTCTCAACCTAGCTATATTTTTTCTAGAACGTTCAAAATCTTTGGTACGTTCATAGGCCAGTGCAATAATTTCAACCCCTTTTTCCTGATATTTTTTATGAAAGCTGGTTAGGTATGCTGTTTCATCCATGCAATTAGGACACCATGATCCAAAAAACTGAACAAGCACGATCTTATTCTTAAACTTCTGGTCAGAAAGAGATACTTTTTTCCCATCAAGACCCGGAAATGAAAAATCTATTTTATCATAACCAGGTTTAAGATCGGTTATTGAATAGGCATCAGGAAGAATTGCCTTATCATCTTTATTCGCAGTCCAGGTTTCAATAGAAGATAGGCCTGAATAGAATTTACCTTCCGTAATAGTGCTATCATTCAATAGCTTACCCGTGAAAAGATAGGCATGGCTTCCGTCAAAACAGGATAGATATAATTTTTGATCAGAAACTGTTCCTTCAAGAAATCGGTAATCGCCGGTTGTGGTTAAAAATGTTCCGAAAACACGGCCATTTTCCTGGGTAAATTCACCAACTGAGGCATAACTACTTTGCTTATTCAAGGTATTGAATGTAACTGACCAGCGCCCAGATATATCGGGGTTGGTAGTAGTATTATCTTTGAAAAAACGCCAAAATTCGCCTTTTTGGGCATTAAACTGCATAACTTCGTCACTATCACCAAAATGCTTTATCCATTGTCCGCTAAGTGTTTCATTTTTTAGCACTGCTCTGATCTCTGAATCAAAAAGTGGCATCTGAATGATTACGGAATCGGATAAAGTAGAAATTTCATTGACTCTAAATCTTTCTTTTCCATTGATAATATCCAGTAATTTCTGGTCAGCAGAATCGGTTATTTCAAAATTAAAGGGAATCTCATCACCAGATCCTGCTTTTAGGGTGGCCCGCCATATTCCTTTTTCTAATGCACCGTCAGAAGTGCCCTTGCAAGATGAAATTAGGATTATAAGTAAACCTATTAGTGTTAAATTGAAAAAATATTTCATAGTTAAATGTACTGGGTTATTTTAAAATCTCACGTGCAATAATCATACGCTGAATCTCTGATGTTCCTTCATATATCTGAGTTATCTTGGCATCGCGCATGAGTCGTTCTACATGATACTCTTTAACGAAACCATATCCGCCATGTATTTGAACAGCTTCAACGGTAGTTCTCATCGCTACATCAGAAGCAAAAAGTTTGGCCATTGAACTTGCCTTTGCATAGGGCAGCCCCTGATCTTTTAACCAAGCAGCTTTAAAACAAAGCATCCGTGCAGCTTCTATTTCAGTTGCCATGTCTGCGAGCTTAAATTGTATTGCCTGATGAGCTGCAATAGGTTTACCAAAGGTTTTACGTTCTTTTGAATAAGCCAATGCCAGTTCGTAGGCCCCAGAGGCAATACCCAATGCTTGAGAGGCAATACCTATTCGTCCACCATCCAGAGTTTTCATTGCAAAAGTGAAGCCAAAACCTTCCTCGCCAATTCGATTTTCTTTAGGAATCTTTACATCTGTAAACATTAGGGAATGAGTATCAGATCCACGAATACCAAGTTTGTTTTCTTTAGGACCAACGCTGAAACCTTCCATTCCTTTTTCAACAATAAGTGCATTAATACCCTTATGTCTGAGAGCAGAATTGGTTTGAGCGATAACCAGATACGTAGAGGCATTGCCTCCATTTGTGATCCAGTTTTTTGTCCCGTTTAGCAGGTAGTGATCACCCATATCTACTGCTGTGGTATGCTGAGAGGTAGCATCCGAACCTGCTTCGGGCTCGGAAAGACAAAATGCACCGATAATTTCGCCAGCTGCTAATGGCTTCAAATATTTTTCCTTTTGAAATTCGGTACCATACTTTTCAAGTCCAAAACAAACTAGGGAGTTATTGACAGAAACAACTACAGAAGCAGAAGCGTCAATTTTTGAGAGTTCTTCCATAGCAAGAACATAAGAAATGGTATCCATTCCCGAGCCATTATATTTTGGATCAACCATCATCCCAAGAAAGCCCAACTCTCCTAGTTTTTTGATCTGTTCATGAGGAAATTTTTGAAGTTCATCTCTCTCAATTACACCTGGTTTCAACTCGGTATTAGCAAAATCTCTGGCAGCCTGTTGTATCATCAGGTGCTCTTCGGATAGTTCAAAATACATGATAATTGGTTTTTTATTCAAAAATAGTGTTAAAAGAGGACATCCTGAATGCAGATAGCATATATTATTAAAATGGATGATACTATTACTGCCGAATCAAAAGAAGGTTAAGAGAGTGATCTTATCTTTTTTTCAATACTTGTGGTTGAATAACCTGAGAGGTATTCAATGGTTTGAACATCGCCACCATATCCTAAAACAAGATCTGATCCAACAATCTGATCAACTG
>CAMDKO010000014.1 GCA_945901155.1 Pedobacter schmidteae | reverse complement strand
GCCAACATTGGAGCAGGCTTTGCTATGCCACCCATCAGGCTTAAGTCACGGGTATTCATTCTACGAATAATGATATCTGCAATAAAGAACATACCAACCACATTGATACCATGATTCAGCATCTGTATCATGGCTCCCTGTAAACCCTGGACATTCCAGGAAAAAATCCCTGCAGAGATCAATCCTACGTGAGCAATTGAAGAATAAGCAATCAATCGCTTAATATCATTTTGTGTAAATGCAATAATTGAAGCATAAACAATACCTATTACAGAAAGGATCAATGCTGTTTCACCCCAAGCCTGAAACCCAAGTGGGGTAACAGGAATTAACCATCTTATCACACCATAAATACCCATTTTAAGCATTATACCAGCAAGAAGCATGGTGCCTGCGGTAGGAGCTTCTGTATAGGTATCCGGCTGCCAGGTATGAAATGGAAATATCGGCATCTTGATGGCAAAGGCTAGAAAGAATGCCCAAAATATCCATCCCTGGGAAACTGAATCAAGCTCAAGTTTATAAAACTCTGAAATATCATAACTATTACCAGGAGTTTGCAAATGAAGATAAATGATAGCAATCAGCATCAATAAACTTCCGGCAATTGTATAAACAAAGAATTTAAGATTTGCCTTGATCCGATTTTCTCCACCCCATAAAGCACAGATAAAATATACTGGAATCAGGGCTACTTCCCAGCCTACATAGAATAAAAATGCATCAAGAGCTGTAAATACAATGAGCAAACCACTTTGCATAAAGAATATCAAAGCATAAAATGCCTGTTGATCTTTTACATCCTGTTTGAAGCTAGATAAAACTATAATTGGGATTAGAAGATTTGTCAATACTAACAAAACCATGCTTATTCCATCAACACCTGCTTTGAAATGAATTCCGAATTGAGGGATCCATGCCAGATCTACAAGGAACTGCGTAGTAGCATCAGGTGTAAAATTTAAATAAAGAAATACAGTAATGAGTAGTGAAACTATAGAGAATACACCAGCTATACCTCTCACGAGAGTTTTACCTGACGCAAGAATAATGAGTGCAGCAATTAGCGGAATAAATATTTGTACTAGTAAAATTTCCATTTATCTCGTTCTACTCTTTAAAATTAAATTTTGTACATACTATAAAACAGTAATGCAAGTATACCGGCTACCATCATAAAGATGTAAAAGCCAACCATACCTGTTTGAAGTAACCTAAAACTTTTACTGGCTTCAACTGCCCCTTTTCCAAATCCGTTCACAATTCCATCAATTCCAGCTTTATCTACTGTTTTATAGAAAAAACCTGATAAGGTATCTAATGGACGGGTGATTAAAGAATTATATACTTCGTCGATGTAAAATTTGTTGTAAGATAAACGAGCAAGCAAACCACGGTCTGTACGATCGCTGGCAGGAATATGCCCTTGCTTCACATATCGAACATAAGCATATACCATAGATAACAATGCAGCAGTAACAGAAATTGCCATTAAAACATATTCAGTGGTATGATCAAGAGTTAAAGCACTTGTTTTAGTTGTAGAAACTTCAAAAACTGGTGCAAGGAAATTTTCTAACCAATGACCGCCACCCAATACTGCAGGAATTCCAATCAGACCACCTAAGGCAGATAAAACTGCAAGAATGATCAAAGGAATGGTCATAGATGCTGGCGATTCATGCAAATGATGCTCCTGATCTGTAGTACCACGGAAACTGCCATTAAAAGTCAGGTACATCATACGGAACATATAGAATGATGTAAACATTGCTCCAATAACTGCGATCACCCAAAATACTTTATTGTGCTCATATACATGGGCTAATATCTCATCCTTAGAGAAAAACCCAGAAAAAGGAGGAAGTCCGGCAATGGCGATAGTACCTATCATCATAGTTAAGAAAGTAATCGGTAATTTCTTTCTTAACCCCCCCATATTTCTCATATCCTGTTCATTGCTCATTGCATGAATAACAGAACCTGCTCCGAGGAACAATAATGCTTTAAAAAATGCATGAGTAATCACATGAAAAAAAGCTCCGGTATAAGCACCAACACCTAAACCTAAAAACATATAACCTAATTGTGAAACAGTTGAATATGCCAATACTTTTTTAATGTCGGTTTGTGAAACTGCAATTGCTGCAGCCATCAATAGAGTAGCTAGACCGATAATGGAAACGACGGCCAAAGTTTCAGGTGCCAGGGTGAACAGAATATTAGATCTTGCGATCATATAAATACCTGCAGTTACCATGGTAGCTGCATGAATTAATGCAGAAACCGGAGTCGGGCCAGCCATTGCATCTGGCAACCAAGTAAACAAAGGAATTTGAGCTGACTTACCAATTGCACCAACAAATAGCAAAGCAGTAATTAAAATTAACGTTGAATCACCTGAAACCATGTTGGCAGCTTGCGGGAATACATTGGCAAACTCCACACTATTGAAAGTTGTGAATATCAGGAATACCGCAATAAGAAAACCAAGGTCTCCAATTCGGTTCATTATAAATGCCTTCTTGGCTGCATTTGCATAGGCAGCATTGCTAAACCAGAAACCGATAAGCAGATAAGAGCATAAGCCCACACCTTCCCATCCTATGAACATCACTACATAATTGGATCCAAGCACTAAAAGAAGCATGAAGAAAATAAACAGGTTCAGGTATGAAAAGAATTTGCCGAAACCTGCGTCATGGTTCATATATCCGGTAGAATATACGTGGATAAGAAACCCTATTCCAGTTACGATAAGCAACATTAATGCGCTCAGAGGATCAATTAGAAAAGAAAATGGAATTTTAACCGTCCCGGCACTGATCCAATCAAAAATTGGAATAATGAATGATTTTGTTTCTGAAGAGTTGAGTTCAAGGAATATTCCTACACTGACTGCAAAAGAAGCTAGAACAGAAAAACATCCAACAAAACCTACAACGGTTTTAGATAGCATATTGCGACCTAACCCGTTAATGAGGAAACCTAACAGTGGGAATAAAGGAATTAACCAAACTAAATTTATCATTATTATATGCTATATGTCCTAAGCAAAAGCAAAGGATCTTACCTTATTACCACTTTAATTTATTCAAAATATTTACATCTGTTGAATTTGTATTTCGGAAAATCATGACGATGATCGCCAAACCTACAGCAACTTCAGCTGCAGCCAAAGCCATGATAAAAAATACAAAAACCTGCCCGGAAGGATCATTATGTTGAACAGAAAATGCCGTAAGCAATAGATTTACTGCATTAAGCATTAATTCTATAGACATAAAAATTACGATGGCATTTCTTCTAATCAATACTCCAATCACACCGATCGAAAATATGATAGTACAAAGCAGGATATAATGATTTAAAGGTACACCCTGAATAGCCTGAGTTACATTTTCCATTATTATACCTGTTTAATTTCTTTTTTAGCTAATAAAACTGCTCCAACCATTGCTGATAACAATAGAATAGATGAAACCTCAAAAGGCAAGAGAAATTTGCTGAATAATACCTTACCAAGATTTTTGACCAATCCAAGATCCTGAGTTTGAAGTACCAGAGGTTCGGAGGCATTCAAAACTCTGGCAGAACCAACCAATGTTATTATTAGACACATTCCTGCAATAACTCCGATTATTTTAATCAGATTAGATTTTGATCCAATGGATCCCTCATTAAGATTTAAAAGCATGAGTACAAATAAGAATAAGACCATAATTGCCCCCATGTATACTATGAAATTCACTATTGCCAGGAATTGTGCATTCAATAAAATATAATGAATAGTGAACGTAAAAAATGTGACAATGAGATACAGAACGCTATGCACTGGATTCTTCGCAAAAATCACCAATAGAGCGAAGAATATGGACAGGAAAGCAACAAAATAAAATAGAGATATACTCATTAATAAGGTAATTTATTCTTCATCCCAAATATGGGGCAAAGGTATAATTTCTGCCGAATTATTTACAGGATCCGGCTTGCCCAATTATAAATTTATAGAGTCTTTAAGCTTTAAAAGGATCTTCAACTAATTTGTCTTTACCGTAAATAAAATCCTTCCTTAAGTAATCTGCAGGAACAATAGGTCCATCCAGATAAATAGCTTCTTTTGGACAAGCCTCTTCGCACAATCCGCAAAAAATACAGCGGAGCATATTGATCTCATATACAGCGGCATACTTCTCTTCACGGTACAATTCCTCTTCACCTTTTTGTCGCTCAGCAGCAATCATTGTAATTGCTTCTGCAGGACATGAAAGAGCGCATAGCCCGCAAGCCGTACAACGTTCGCGTCCTTGTTCATCCCGTTTAAGAGAGTGCATTCCTCGCCAGTTCTCAGAAAACTCACGTTCAACTTCCGGATAGAAAATAGTTTCCTTCTTTTTGAACATATGTCTGAAAGTAACTCCCATGCCCTGAAAAATTGCTGGGAGATATAAACGTTCCCAGAAATCCATTGGTTTCTGTTCTAATACTTTTTTCCTGTTACTTAATGGTTCCATAGACCCTAAATCCTCCTAAAAGGTTTTTTAAATTTTATCAATCTGATTAGTAAACAATCAGAAGAATTAAAGTTTGTCAAAAATTGTAATCACAATTCCGGTTATAACAATATTTGCAATTGCTAAAGGAATCAACACTTTCCAGCCCAGATTCATAAGCTGATCATATCTAAAACGTGGTACTGTCCATCTTACCCACATGAAAAAGAATATAAATGCAAAAATTTTAACTAGCAATACTCCCATTCCAATCAATGGACCAAACAATGGACCAAGCATACTATTCACCCAATCCATTCCCGGATAGTTGTAACCACCAAAGTAAAGCGTTGACATTACAGCAGAAGCAAGAAACATGTTCAGATATTCAGCAAACATGAATGCTCCCATTTTAAATCCGGAATATTCTGTGTGATAGCCTCCAACTAGTTCGGTCTCACATTCAGGCAAATCAAAAGGTGTTCTATTGGTTTCTGCAAAAGAACAAACCAAGAAAATAATGAAACCCAATGGCTGATAAAATATATTCCAATTCATGCCATGCTGCTGCTCGGCAATTTCTTTCATACTCAAGGTATTGGTAGCCATCAATAATGCGATAATGGACAGACCCATCGGAATTTCATAACTGATACTTTGTGAAGCCGCTCTGATAGCCCCCATCAATGAAAATTTATTATTAGAAGCCCATCCACCGATCATAATTCCATACACGCCAAGGGAAACCACTCCAAAAATATAGAGTATTCCAACATTTACATCAGCGATCTGTAAACTAACCAGACGGCCAGCAATCTGTATACTTTCACCCCATGGGATTACTGCACTTCCAATTAAAGAAGTTAATAAAGCAAGCGACGGCCCTAAAATAAAGAGCGCTTTGCTTGAATCTGTAGGGATAATCTCTTCCTTGAAAAACATTTTTAATCCATCTGCCAATGGCTGAAACATGCCTCCAGGACCAGCTCTGTTTGGACCTACCCTATCTTGTAAATAACCGGCTATTTTTCGTTCAGCAAGCGTAGAATATGCTGCTACAGTTAAGCTGATCATAAATATGACCGTTACCAATGCGAATTTTTCAATTATAAATGCTAGTTCCATTAAACCTTAGTTGCTCTGTCGAATTCAATTTTATTAGCTTCAATCAATATTGGATTCTCTTTGATCACTGGCAAAAGAGTCATCTCATAATGATTAGAAGATATTACTGAAGTATGCGAAATATGACGTGGACCTTCAATTACCCAATCACTTGTATTTTTAGTATCGAAGCGGCAGGTATTACATATAAAATCTTCAACTTCTCCAAATTGATCTTTACGCCCTGTTACCCTTAATACCTCTTCACCCTTATACCAAAGTGTTACCTTACCTTTACATTTAGGGCAATCACGATGAGCATCTACAGGTTTAGTGAACCAAACCCGGTTTTTAAAACGGAAAGTTTTGTCCGTTAAAGCACCTACAGGACAAACATCAATTACATTTCCTGAAAAATCATTTTCAATTGCTTTTTCAATATAAGTTGAAATTTCAGAAGCATCCCCACGGCCTAAAATGCCATGAACACGGTTATCAGTGATCTGGTCTGCAACATAAACACATCGGTAACACAAAATACAGCGCGTCATGTGCAATTGTATCTTGTCTCCAATATCTATTTTCTCGAAAGTACGGCGATCAAATTCGTAGCGGGTATCAGCAACACCATGCTCAAAAGAGAGATCCTGCAAATGACATTCTCCAGCCTGATCACAAACCGGACAATCCAATGGATGATTAATCAAAAGTATTTCAACAACACCTTTACGTGCTTCTATTACTTCGGGCGAAGTAATGTTCTGCACTTCCATTCCATCCATCACACCAGTTCTACAAGATGCGACCAGCTTAGGCATAGGGCGCGGATCCTTTTCTGAACCTTTGCTCACTTTCACCAAACAGGTACGACACTTACCACCACTTCCTTCAAGTTTAGAATAATAGCACATAGCAGGCGGCACAATATCTCCCCCAATCTGACGTGCAGCATTGAGAATACTTGTACCCGGTTCAACTTCAACCGTAATACCGTCTATTGTTACTTTAACTTTATCGCTCATTGTTAAAAATTCAAAAATCAAAAGTCAAAAATCCAAAATCCAAAACTACTTATTAAGATTAATAATAATTGTAGCTATTATCTTCGAAATCTCGTCAGCCTCTTTTAATAAACTATCCAATTTTTCTTTATCCACCTTTGATAATCCTGTATCTCTAATAAGACAAATCCAATACTTTGTTTCGTTAGCAGATTTTAAGGCTATTGTATAAAAATTCTTAAAATCCTTCCTTGAACTACCAGATTTTCCTTCAACAACATTTGCACCAATCGAGGTAGAACTCCTTAAAAGTTGGTCAAATATTGAAAAATATATTTTTTCTATATGTGCCTGAGATATAAATAAAATGATATCTTTTGAATAATGATAACACCTGCGCTTAATATCAAAAGGCTTTTCGTCCAAATTTTTAATTTTTAATTTTTAATTTTGACTTGTTACCTCTTCCAGTTTTGGCAATGGATCAGCGTAATTTGCCAAACCATAATTTTGCTCCATTGCTGTTTTTGAATTAGTAATATGCCATTCAAATTCATCTCTGAAATGACGAATCGCACTGGCAACAGGCCAAGCAGCAGCGTCTCCCAAAGGACAAATTGTATTGCCTTCAATTTTCTTCGAAACATCAACCAACAGGTCGATATCACTCATTTTACCATGCCCATTTTCTAAATTATGAAGCACTTTCTCCATCCATCCTGTACCCTCACGGCAAGGCGAACATTGTCCGCAGCTTTCATGATGGTAAAAACGGGCAAAATTCCATGTATTTCTAACTATGCACTGATCTTCGTCAAACGCTATAAATCCACCTGATCCAAGCATTGAACCCGTTTGAAAACCACCATCTGAAAGTGATTCATAACTCATTAAACGGGGCTGGCCATTGATTGTTTTCAGGATCAAGTTAGCTGGCAAAATTGGAACAGAGGAACCGCCTGCCACTACTGCCTTCAATCTTTTTCCATTGGCTATACCACCACAATATTCTTCAGAATAGATAAACTCCTCAACAGGAAGACCAAGTTCTATTTCATACACACCTGGTTTATTGAGATTGCCCGAAGCCGAAATTAATTTTGTACCCGTACTTCTACCGTTACCTACTTTAGCATATTCTTCGCCCCCATCATTAATGATTGGAACAACAGCTGCAATAGTTTCAACATTATTTACAACAGTAGGGCATGCCCATACTCCTGAAATTGCCGGAAAAGGGGGTTTGATCCGTGGGTTTCCACGTTTACCTTCCAGCGATTCAATTAATGCAGTTTCTTCTCCACAAATATAGGCTCCACCACCCGGCTGTACATATAATTCAAGATCATATCCTGATCCAAGTATATTTTTGCCCAAAAATCCGGCATTTTTAGCTTCAGCAATTGCTCGCTCCAATATCCTGATCTGAGGCATCATTTCGCCACGAACATAGATATAAGATGTTTTTGCGCCAAGAGCAAAACTTGAAACGATCATTCCCTCAACTAAAAGATGAGGAATATGAGTCATTAGATAACGATCTTTAAATGTACCTGGCTCAGATTCATCTGCATTACAAACCAGATATCGCTCTCTGCCTTCAGGCTTTGCCAAAAAACTCCACTTCATACCGGTAGGAAAACCTGCACCTCCACGTCCGCGCAAACCAGATGTTTTAACCTCTTCAACCACAGCATCCGGTGTCATGGTCTTCAACGCTTTTTCAACTGCACGGTATCCTCCATGCTGACGATAAACATCGAAAGTATGTATTCCTGGTACATTAATATTGCCTAATAATAACTTGCGAGCCATTCTCTTTTAGATGTGAGATAGGAGATGTGAGATGTGAGATTTTTAATTAAAAAACCTCAACTAGCCTCCAAATACCTATCTTATATTTTATTTTTTAAATTTTCTATCAATTTATCAACACTCTCTTCTGTTAGATGCTCATAAAAAGTGTATTCAGGTCCAATCTGTAATACAGGAGCCATACCGCAGGCTGCTAAACATTCTACACCTCTCCAACTAAAATTACCATCTGCTGTAACTTCGCCTTCTTTCACACCCAATGTCTTTTCAATATGATGCATGATCTTTTCTGCACCTACAAGGCAACATGGACCTGTACGGCATACCTCAAGTACAAATTTTCCCTGAGGACGCATAAAGAACATGGTATAAAATGTTGCTACTTCATACACCTCAATTGCTTGGATTTGAAGAAAAGCAGCAATTTTATCCATTGCTTCAAGACTAATCCAGCCATATTCAGCTTGTACAAGATGTAATATGGGCAATAAGGCTGATTTTTGCTTTCCTTCAGGATAGCGCGTTACAATCTCTTCAAACTTGCTAATCAAGTCTGCTGAAAATTCAATTTCTTTTTGTTCAGTTACACTAAGCATCTAATTCTCCTGCAATTACGTTTAAGCTACTCATATTGATAATGGCATCAGATAATAACATGCCTGCACTCATTGGTGCATACATTTGGTAATTAATGAAACTTGGTCTTCTGAAGTGCAAACGATAAGGCGATCTACCTCCATCGTTCACCAGATAAAAACCTAGTTCCCCATTTCCACCTTCAACGGCATGATAAACTTCAGTTTTAGGAGTATCAATCTCACCCATTACAATTTTGAAATGGTAGATTAATGCTTCCATATTATTATAAACTTCTTCTTTTGGAGGAAGGTAAAACTCAGGAACATTAGCATGGAAAACTCCTTTTGGTTCTTTCTCAATCTTTTGAAGTGCTTGTTCAATGATTCTTAAGCTCTGCCACATTTCCTCGTTACGAACAATGTATCGATCATAAACATCACCACTTGTTCCAACCGGGATATCAAAATCAAAATCCTGATAAGACGAATAAGGTTCATTAACACGAACATCGTAATCTACCCCGGTGGCGCGTAAAATAGGTCCACTCCAGCTATAATTAAGTGCTGTTTCAGGATCAACAGGAGCAACACCTGAGGTACGCTCAATAAAGATTCGGTTACGATTAAATAACACCTCAAACTCTTTGAGTATTGGAGGAAATTTTACTAAAAAGTTTTTGATTTTCGCAAAGGCTATATCATTAAAATCGCGTTCAAAGCCCCCTATACGACCAATATTAGTGGTTAAACGAGCACCACATATTTCCTCATAGATCTCGTAAATATGTTCTCTTTCTTCCATTAAGTAAAGAAAGCCGGTAAATGCTCCTGTATCTACCCCTAAAATTCCATTACAGATCAAGTGATCTGAAATGCGGGCAAGCTCCATGACGATTACTCTTAGATAATCAACTCTTTTGGGAGTTTCAATACCAAGTAGCTTTTCAACAGTCATATGCCAACCCATATTATTAATAGGGGATGAACAATAGTTCATTCTATCTGTTAACGGGGTTATTTGATAAAAGGGGCGGTGTTCTGCAATTTTTTCAAATGCACGATGTATATAACCGATCGTTGAAACACCACTTACGATTCTTTCACCGTCCATTTCCAAAATATTCTGGAAAACACCATGCGTTGCCGGATGTGTAGGACCAAGGTTTAACGTGATCGTTTCTTTTTGAGGGTCGTTATCTGTAAATATGGGGTGATTCGTCATCTTCCGAAGAAATAATCCTTTTTATCAACACGATTTGGGTCTTCAAGCGGATGCTCTCTTCGCATCGGAAAAACAGTCATATCGTCAACATTTAATATTCTTATCAGATTAGGGTGCCCGTCGAAAATGATCCCAAAAAAATCGAAAGTCTCGCGTTCCATCCAGTTTGCGCCTTCCCATAGTGTAGTTGCAGTTGGAATATTTGGAGTACTCCCATCCAAAAAAACCTTTATTCTGACACGAACATTATTTGAAAGGCTATGAAGGTGATAAATTACACCTATAGAAAGTTTCTGCTCCGGAAAATGAATTCCCGTAATATCGGTCAGGTAATTAAATTTAAGTTCTTTATCCTCTTTAAGAAATCGTAAAACTTCGCTGATATGATCAACCGAAGTTTCAAGTGTCAATAAACCAAAAGGCTCATTAGGAACGGAAATTCTATCTCCGAACTTTAAAGTTAAACTTTGTATTACTTGCTGGTTACTTATTTTGCCCATTACTGGATTCCGTATCTGCCTAATAATTCTTTATATTCTATTGATTCTCTCCTGCGAAGGGATTCATTCTTGACCAGTTCCTGTATCTTATTGAAGCCATCAATGATCGCCTCAGGTCTTGGAGGGCAACCCGGTACATAAACATCAACCGGAATGATTTCATCAATACCCTGCATAACAGAATAGGTATCAAATATACCACCACTACTTGCACATGCACCTACAGCTATTACCCAACGCGGCTCTGCCATCTGAAGATAAACCTGCTTTAAAACAGGTCCCATTTTCTTGGCTATAGTACCCATCACCATCAGTAGATCTGCCTGGCGTGGTGAAAAACTTGGCCTTTCTGATCCAAAACGAGCAAAATCATAGTGTGAACCCATGGTAGCCATGAACTCAATACCACAACAAGAAGTTGCAAATGGCAATGGCCACAAGGAGTGTGACCTCGCAAGCCCAACCACCTTATCCATTGATGTTGCAAAGAAACCCGATCCCTCAATACCCGGAGGTGCTTCAACTATTTTTACTTCACTCATAATTTTTCAAAAGAAAAAGCTCAATTCAGACAAGTCTAAAATGAGCCCAAATTTAAGAAATTTAATGTTTTCAATTGTTTAAACCATTATTTAGAACCAGTCTAAATGTTACTCCCAATCTAGCGCCTTCTTTTTTATGATATACACGAATCCAAGCAGAAGAGTTCCCATAAATATAAACATCTCAATCAGGCCATTTACTCCAAATTCTCTGAAATTAACAGCCCATGGATACATGAAAATTACCTCTATATCAAAAAGAACGAATAATATTGCGACTAAAAAATATTTAATTGAAAATGGTTGCCGAGCGTTACCTACTGATTTAATTCCAGATTCGAATGCAACCAACTTATCAGATGTTTTGCGTTTTGGGCCAACTAAATGAGTAATAGTCATAGTAAGAACTACAAACCCCAAGGCCACAATAATTTGAAATATAATTGGCAGATAATTCAGTGATGTACTCTGTGCTTCCATTTTTTAATATTACGATGCAAATATAAACAAAAGAAGCCCCTAAACAATGTTCAGGGGCTTCTTTTTACATAAATATTTTTTTTTCTATTTAATGCTATTAATAGCTGCAATAGCCTGGGTAGCCGTTGCATTTATAGGATCAAGGATAATTACTTTATCAAAATATTCTTTAGCCTTGACATTATTTAATTCTTTTCTAGCTGCTACAGATCCGAGATAATTATAGGCTTCAATCAAACCTGCACTACTTTTTGCGGCAAGTTCTGGTTTATCTACAGTAATTAACTTAACATAGGCCTCATAAAAAGGAACTGCCAAACCCTGACCATCATTTTCATCATCCATTAATCGATTAATTCTTCCTCTATATTGCCATCCTGCCTGAGTAGTTGGAGAACGTTTTACGAGGAAACTAAAGGCAGTATCTGCCTTAACTAACAAGTCTTTAGTAGGATTGAGGCTAGCCGCTTTCTGTCCACCGTAAGTAAAATAATATGACATTCCTAAATAGTAATAATCAAGAAGGGCCCTTTCTGGATTCTTGACTGCAATTTCATAAGCCTGAGCAGATTCAACATATTTTTTTCCCTTGTATAATGCCTGACCAATCTCACTCATAACAGCAGCATTCGTAGAATCAAGTTCTACTGCCTTGTTAATATTTACCAACCCTTCTACAAACATGCTCGTATCTTTCATTTGAGCTCTACCCAAATACAAATAATCTTGAGAGATCAAACGGGTGGGTTCAACCTTTGATATAAAGTCCTTTAAAGCCTGTAAACTTGCCATGAAATTGCCATTCTCAAAGGCAGAATAAGCCAGATAACGCAATACCCTTGGGTTCACTTTGTCTAACTTAGCCATTTCATTAGCTTCTGCTTCAAGTGCTTTAAAGTCCTTTGTCAGGTATAAAAAGTCAGCATGACGTAAACGGGAATCTAATGATCGATCAGTTAGATCCATATATTTTTCGTAATACTGCAATGCTTGCTTAATGCGACCACCATATTCTTTTTGTGAAGTCCATGCCCATTGATAATAAGACTCGGCCAATTCACGGTATGCAGGACCATAACTTGCATCTAATGCAATTACACTATTAAACTCCTCTATAGCCTCCGGAAATGCTTTTGACATCTTATTAATCTTACCTAATTCAACTTTTGATCTTAAAAAGGTTTTATCCAGTTCAAATGCAGTTCTATACGCGCTGAAAGCTTCACTATTTTTCATCTCTGAACGATAAGCATCACC
Organism: Pedobacter schmidteae; assembly: GCA_945901155.1. Taxonomy (GTDB): domain Bacteria; phylum Bacteroidota; class Bacteroidia; order Sphingobacteriales; family Sphingobacteriaceae; genus Daejeonella; species Daejeonella schmidteae_B. The sequence continues at coordinate 28,629 of CAMDKO010000014.1, read as the reverse complement.
TAATACCAAAAATAGTTGAGCATCTTTTTCGTTTAGTAGTTTTGATTTATTAAGATGAACCAAACCTTCAGCGATCTTTGGTACAGGAGCATTTACATAAGCTCTACCTATATATAAGTCAGTAACATGGTCCTTCTTTTTGGTCAGCGAAATTGCCTTATCGAAATTTACAGCAGGATTCCCCTTTTTTGCAAGTTCAAGTGCACCTAATCCAACATAATTCAAAGGAAATTCTGCATTTGCAGTGATCCCTTTATTAAATGCTGCTTTAGCAGAATCTATATAATCAGGCCTGATATAAATAGGCGATGTTGTAAGATATAAATTACCTAAATAAAAAAAGTTTTCGCTATTAGTTGGCTGTGTACTTGTTAAAGTGTTCAATAAAGCCTTACCCTTTTGATACTGTTCAGCATCAATAGCTTTTCTGGCATCTGTTAAACTCTGAGCAAAAACTGCTGAACCTATTAATATAAAACTCAGTGTTACCTTAATTGCCTTTTTCATCATTTTCAATATAATTTAATTTACAATATTTATTTCACGAGAGGGAATACTATCAGGCAAAAGTCCCGATTTTAGCACAACTCTTTGTCCGCGTTCACCAGCTATAAAGGAAGCAAAACCTGTTCCCAAACCTGTGCCACCTTCACAATTTATAACATATAACGACCTTGTCAGAGGATACATTCCTATTGCAATGTCATTTTGGGTTGGCTTATAATACGCATCCGAACCGGGTTTACCACTACTATTCTTAACACCCAATATCTTTAAATCTTCAACAATTTTTTCAAGCTCTACAGGTGGTTGAACCATCCAGTTTACACCCACAACTCCAATTGATCCTGGGTTATCATTTACATATTTAATAACATCAGAATTTGATTTCAGAGCATAAATTCCTTCCTGAGGAAGATTTTTTATTCCTGCAAGTTCCTTAAAGTACCTAATTGTACTGGAATTTGCATTATCAAAAACTAAACTATTCAAAGATGACTTTTCACCTTTGAGGATTTTAATAATATCCGAAACATCTACATTAACATAATTTGATGAATTGTGAGTTATTAGTGCAATTCCATCAATAGCAAATCGATTAATTCGAATTTTAATATTTTTTGCTTCAAAATGCCTAGTTTCCTGAGCATTTAGTAGCCTGGATACTATCGCAACCTGGATACTATCACTTAAAAACAAATTTAATAATTCATTTTCAGATTTCATTACCAGATCAATATTTGCATCTGAATACGTACTTTCAAATAGGTAAGTCTGGTCTTCAATTATTGGTGCAAAAGTTTCATCCACTAGAATTTGCTCTATACCACTAGTATATGTTTGCTGCTCAGAAGGTTTACCCTTGCAAGATACAAGCAATACTAGTATTGCTAAATAAAGTAAGAGCCCTAACCTTTTCATATCCTCTATAACTAAGAACGAAGTAGACGCACAAATCTGATAAATGAATATACTATCAAGAGTATAGCAAACGCAAGTCTGTATTCAAAAGAAAGGTCAATTGGAAAATCTTTCCAAAAGATAATCGTGACTCCTAATACAAAATAAAGGGAAAACATCCCCAGCCCTAAAATAAACAGAAATCGCTTTGCGGGCGATTTCTGTTTGTTCTGTTCAATTTCAGAAAATGACATCAAACCTATTGTCCTGCCAACTGGAAGAATATAGGCATTGTATAGGCAACCCTAACAGGGCGACCATTTTGAATACCCGGTTTCCAGGCTGGTGCATTTTTCAATACACGAGATGCTTCTTCATCGCATCCACCGCCAATACCACGAAGTACTTTAATATCAGTCAGTTGTCCATTTTTTTCAACAACAAAACTCATAATAACGCGACCTGTAATGTTATTTTCACGAGCCATAGGAGGATACTTCAAGTTTTTCTGAAGATACTTGCCCCATCCAGCCATACCGCCATTAAACTCTGGAAGTACTTCTACACTTGCAAAATCCTTGATACTATTATCCTCGGTAACTTCAACTTCTTTTGGAGCTTCGCCAACTGGCTCATCGATAACGATGTCTGCATTTGGATCACCCTCAATAGTCTTCTGACCAGGATCAGCAACTTTCAATTCTTCAATTGTAGGTGGCTCTTCATCTCGAACTTCTTCTGCTGGTACAACTACCGGAGGAGGGAATTTAATCTGATCGATCTTTGGCTTAGGAGGTTCAGGTGGAGGAGGTGGAAGCTCTTCTTTGTTAATTGGTGGAGGAGGTGCAAGAACAACTTCCGTCATCTTTAACTGATCATCCTCTGGCAATATTCCGGAGATATACCTTACAATTAATGGCAATGAAACCACTAAAATAAAAAGTATAGAACCAATAATAATAGCACGGCTTGTGGTTTTGGAATTATCTTTCCTTAATTCATACGCACCATAGCTTTTATTTCTCCCGGTGAATACAACATCCAGCCATTCCGGTTTGAATAAATCTATTTTAGACCCTAACATATTTAATTCTTTAAAGGGTTAATAATTGTTTAATATAACTATTTGTAGAGGCCATCACGCTTCAATAAAGCGATATCGGGTTGAGAGATCTCAACGATCGCGTACCTATCTATGTTTGAAACTTTCATTTCATCAAGAATATCAACAAAATTTCTATAATTTGACTGATCACTAGGTTTTATCAAAACGATTAATCCTTTACTTGGATCACCAGTAGTTGCAATAACCTTTTTAGCATATTCGACTAAAGCTTTTCTGATGCCATTCCTTCCATAATTATCAACCTGAGGAGGAGTTAGGGGCTTATCAACAAGTCCCATATACCATTCTATGCGATTATTATCACCTAAAAGTATGGTCATTGTTCTATTATCAGCAACTGTCAATTCCTGCTGATCATCTTTTTCCTTATCAGGCATGGCTAAATCCATTGCCTGGGGTTTTGCCAGCGTAGTGGTAAGCATGAAGAAGGTAATTAGAAGGAAAGCCAAATCAACCATCGCAGTTAAATCTACACGTGTTGATTGCTTCTTACTTCTTACTTTCCCGCCTTTATTCTTACCCCCGCCGGAGGTATCTAATTCTGCCATCGCGTTTTATATTTATTATACGAATTACTTCTCGTCTGCCCTCAAAGAGGTAATCAGACTAAATTTGTTAATATTCTGCTCCTGAAGGATTCCCAATATTTTCTTGATTGAGGGATATTCTTCCCTTGAATCACCTTTAATACTGACACGCATATCAACATTATTTAGTTCTTTAGTTGCATAACGTGCTGATAACAGCCAGTTGTGCAATTCGGATGGACGTTGACCTACTGAATCTGTAGGAATTCCAGGTTGTAACCCGGCCGCATTACGCTCATCACCTTTTAACATGATGATCTGCTTAAGATTTCCAATTGGAACTCCAAAACTTTCCATTAATGAGAAACGTAATTTTTCTTCGTCCGTAAATGTAATCTGGTATTTTTCACTCATTAATTCCAATGTGCGAATCCTGATAGGTTGTCCCGGCACTCCAAAAAATACTTTTTCTTGACCAACAGTAAGCGTAGCAATATCAATATCGGGCAACTTGAACTTTACAGTTGATGCCGGAGTATCTACTGGTAGCGGTTCAGGCTGACGGGCTGTTGCTGTAAGGATAAAGAACGTAAGCAACAAAAACGCCACATCACACATTGCTGTCATGTCGATAGCTGTACTTTTTCTGGCAACTTTAATTCTAGGCATTGCTTATTTTTTAATTAATAACGATTTACTATAGAGATGAAGCTATTCCGGGAATATTATAAAACCCGGAATATTAATTCAAAACCTATTATTTATGAGTACTTGCATAGGTTTGAACGATAGAGAAACCAGCCTCATCGATCGCATATGTCAATTTATCAATTTTAGAAGTAAATACGTTATACATAACAATTGCAAGTGCAGAGGTAGCGATACCTGTTGCAGTGTTAATCAATGCTTCAGAAATACCATTTGCTAATGCAGCCTGGTCAGGAGAACCTGCAGTAGATAAAGCCGCGAAAGCTTTGATCATTCCAGTTACCGTACCTAATAGACCCATTAAAGTACCAATAGATACAAGAGTTGCAATTACTGTAAGATTTTGTTCAAGCATAGGCATCTCTAAAGCAGTCGCTTCTTCAATATCCTTTTGAATAGCAAGACATTTCTGCTCAGTATCCATCTTTGATTCAGTTTCCATCTCTTTATATTTCTTCAAACCTGATTTGATCACATTTGCAACAGAACCTTCCTGCTTATCGCATTCTGAAATAGCTGCATCAACGTTTCCAGAACCAATGAAAGCCTGAATTTTTTTAACAAATGAGTCAACATTTCCTTTACCTGTTGCTTTGTTGATAACAAAGTAACGCTCGAATGAAAATACAATTACCATAAGAAATAATCCCATAAGTACTGGAACTATATAACCACCTTTATAAACCATACCGAAATAATTTCCTGGCAATGGGTGACCTGTTTCAGCATCTCCACCTTCGAAATTCGATGGATCTCCCATTACGAATTTCCATAAAAGTGTTCCGACAAGAATACACATCACGATAGATAGACTTGCAAAAATGCTTGAACCAGAGCTTTCTTTCTTAGCTGTTGTTGGTTTTGGTGCGTTCGCCATTTTTTTAAATTTTAGTTTTTAGTTGTTGATTAAATAATAGAAGTTAATTGATTTTTATTTGGTAATGCTTTTTAAATGTAATCTATGATAAATATATAATTATAAAATATTTTTGTCACCTAAAAATTAAAAGGTTAACAAAAATATAATTTTCGACTTAATAAAAAATTATTTGTGAATTTATTAATTCTATTAATTCCTGTCAAAACCATCCCTAGAATGAAGCAAGAATTATGCCTCTCTAAAAGAAGATCGCCTTCACAATCTGGCAATCATTTTACAATGAAAACTATTTTTTATTGTAAATGCAAATTTACCTTAAGATTTTAAAAATTAAGTACGCACATTTATTCTCGGTTCAGACATAAGTAATTCATTATCAGTATATTGATGATATTGTTTAAAATTTGATACAAATGCTTTTACTAAGCTTGCAACTCTAAATTCATAGCTTCTAAATCTTTTCAGTTATTAGTAGAAATAAAACTAATGATCAAAAGAATTATTAAGATCCGATTTTTTTTACTTTAAAACCATCTGCCAAGAGTAATGTCATTACTTTTTCTCTAAAATCTCCTTGAATAATAATTTCGGCATCTTTGGCAGTCCCGCCCACTCCACATTTTTGTTTTAATTTTTTACCCAGACCCTCTAAATCTTCTTGAGTTCCAATAAAACCGGTAATCAATGTTACCGCTTTACCGCCGCGCTGTTTTCTGTCAAGCTGAACTCTCAGATCTTGATATCGAGCTTCCAGAGTTTCAAGTGGCTCTGAGTTTGTTGAAATATAGCCAAAATCAGGATCGGTTGAAAACACTACGCCCTGATATCCCTTATTTTTTTTAGACATAATTTAATTGAGGATATTTAATGAATGTGGGTTAATTCCGATAGTAAGTGTATTTCCCATATCAATAGGATCTCCATCCAGATGAATTACTGCAGCACTCTCTCGCGTAATTATGATTTTACTACCCTGTATTATCTCCAAGTAGTTTGATTTATGAGTATTCTTTCTAAACATTCTAAAAACCAATGCCGGAAATTTATAAAGAGGAAATGGCTTTACAATACAAATATCAAGCATGCCGTCATTTAGCGATGCTAAAGGAGAAATATGCGCATTATTACCATATTGCGAAGAGTTAGCAATGCTAATCATAAAAGCCTGATGTGCATATTCTTTTCCATCTATGTTCAAATGATAATGTTGAGATTGATAATTGAAAACTTCTGAGAAAGCGATTTTAGCATAGCTAATCAGACCGCGTTTAACATTTTCAGCAAAGCGTGCACTAATTTGCGCATCGAATCCTAAACCAGCCATATTAAAGAATTTTTTACCGTTAAACGTGCCTGAATCGATTTTACTGATATTGAGTTTATTTATTCTTTTAATAGCTTGAATAGCATGAATTGGAATCCCCAAAGATCTGGCCAAGCCATTACCTGATCCAAACGGGATTATTCCCATTAATCTATTAGTTCCCTCAACTTCAGATGCCACCTCATTTATTGTGCCATCACCCCCTACAGCAACCAAAATATCCACTCCATTTCTGATCGCCTCAGCTACTATTTGAGAACCATGTCCACGATATTCTGTAAACACACATTCAGAATCAAATTTGCTCTTATCCAGATATTTATCAATCTTATGTGGGAAATTATATTTGGTCTTTACACCAGAAATTGGATTGATAACGAATAAAATTTTTCTTTTCAATTTAATTTAGAATTAAACATCAAAAATACTCTTAAATTTTTTAGAACATAATATTAATCCTACTTTTGCTATGCAAAAAAGTGGATCGATTTGCGTTGATTGCAACCACGTAAAAAAAAGTGCTAAAACATTCTGCCAATTTTTACTCCGGTCAATTCAATTTCCATTTTACTGCATTAATATAACTGTCTATTTATTTTTAATATTTAATCAAACTTCTATGCCTTATTTATTTACCTCAGAATCTGTATCCGAAGGGCACCCAGACAAGGTAGCTGATCAAATTTCAGATGCATTAATTGATAATTTTCTTGCTTGGGATGCAGAATCCAAAGTAGCCTGTGAAACTTTAGTAACCACAGGACTTGTTGTATTAGCTGGCGAAGTAAAATCTCAGGTCTATCTGGATGTTCAGAAAATTGCACGTGATGTTATACGTAAAATTGGCTATACAAAAGCAGAATATATGTTCGAAGCTGATTCATGTGGTGTTATTTCAGCAATCCATGAGCAATCAGCAGATATCAACCAAGGCGTTGATCGTGTAAATAAACAAGATCAGGGTGCCGGTGATCAAGGTATGATGTTTGGTTATGCAACTAATGAGACTGAAAACTACATGCCGCTCGCATTAGATTTGGCTCATAAAATCTTGACAGAACTTGCTATTCTAAGAAGAGAGAATTCATCTATTAAATATCTTCGTCCAGATGCAAAATCGCAGGTAACCATTGAATACAGCGATGATCATAAGCCTGTTCGTATCGATGCCATAGTTGTATCCACTCAGCATGACGATTTCGATTCAGAGGGAAATATGCAGAAAAAGATTCAGCAGGATATTGTTTCAATATTAATTCCTAGGATTAAAGCACAGCTTAAGCCCGAACTTCAGGCTTTATTTACTGATGCAATAAAATACCATATTAACCCAACTGGGAAATTCGTAATTGGTGGACCTCATGGTGATACAGGTTTAACGGGTCGCAAGATCATAGTTGATACTTATGGTGGAAAAGGTGCACATGGCGGTGGCGCATTCTCAGGAAAAGACCCGTCAAAAGTGGATCGTTCTGCTGCTTATGCTACCCGTCACATTGCTAAAAATCTTGTTGCAGCAGGAGTTTGTAGTGAAATCCTTGTGCAGGTATCTTATGCAATCGGAGTTAAAGACCCAATGGGAATCTTTGTAGATACTTACGGAACTGCAAAAGTTAATTTCAACGATGGTGAAATCGCACAAAAAATAGCTTCAATTTTTGATATGACTCCTTACGGAATTGAAACCCGTTTAAAACTTCGTAATCCAATCTATTCTGAAACTGCAGCTTATGGACATATGGGCCGTACAAATGAAGTAGTAAGCAAAACCTTTAAAGGTTCAAATGGTGAAGAAAAGACTGTCGATGTTGAGTTATTTACTTGGGAAAAACTTGATTATACAGATAAAGTAAAAAAAGCCTTCAACTTGGCTTAATCATTTTTTTTATATCTAAAAGCCTTCTTTCTTTCCAGAATGAAGGCTTTTTTTTATATTGTATGGATGAAAGAACAAGACATTAACCCATGGCAAACACTTTCTAGTAAAAAGATCTATGATAACCCATGGATCAGTTTAACAGAGCACCAGGTAATCAATCCGGGCGGTGGAAAGGGTATTTATGGAGAAGTTCATTTCAAAAACCTGGCAATTGGGATCATTGTTTTAGATGATTCTAATAATACCTGGCTTGTTGGTCAATATCGCTTTCCTTTGAAATCATACAGTTGGGAAATTCCTGAAGGCGGCGGGCATGAAAACATTGACCCCCTGATTTCTGCAAAACGCGAACTTCTAGAAGAAACAGGTATTGAAGCAGAATCGTGGACAGAAATCCAAAGGATACATCTTTCTAATTCTGTGAGTGATGAACTTGGCATCATATTCCTTGCTCAGAATTTAAATTTTGGTGAATCAAAACCAGAAGAAAGTGAAGAGCTAGCTCTTAAAAAAATGCCATTTATGCAAGCATATGAAATGGTTTTGAATGGGGAAATAACTGACTCACTTAGTGTTGCTGCCATCTTAAAACTAAAGATTACACACTTTAGTTGATAAAAATCAAATCAGAAAATAATTTTACCAGGTAAATTAAGATACATGAATAAACTATTTGGCTATATACTCACTCCAATTCATTATTTACTATTTGGCATGTTGCTCTTCTTGTTTCATCCAATACAGTGGCTTTGTTTAAAATTGAGAGGCCAAGAAGGGCATAAAAAATCTGTAGATGTATTAAATTTCTTTCTATTAGGCACCTATTTGATATTGGGGAGTAGAATACAATTTAAAAATCCATATGATTTACCAACCAATAGGCCAATCATCTTTATTGCTAATCACCAGAGTATGTATGATATCCCCGCATTGATTTGGTTTTTAAGAAGTTACCATGCAAAGTTCATTTCAAAAATAGAATTGACAAAGGGTATACCTAGCATATCATTTAATTTGAAATACGGCGGTGGTGCTAATATTGACCGAAAAGACAGTAAACAAGCCGTTTCGGAAATCATAAAATTGGCCGAAAGAATGAAAAATTTCAACTGGTCAACAGTTATTTTTCCAGAAGGAACGAGAGCAAAGAATGGACTAATAAAACCTTTTGCAGTAGGTGGGGTAGCCACATTATTAAAAAAAGTACCTGACGCACTACTAGTGCCTATTGCAATTAATGGCTCATGGAAGTTAGTCCAATATGGCAAATTTCCATTGAGCACCGGACAAAAAATAACATGGGAGGTTCTAGAACCATTTGAGGCGGGCAATAAAACAATGGAAGAAATTGTTGAGGCGGCAGAAAAAGCAATCAGAAAGGCATTGTAATTAGTGTCTATACTGCTTTACCCAATATTCGTATTTTCAATCTGCTTAAAAAAATACTCCCGATAGGTATCACCAATTGGTATAATCTTTTCACCAATCTGGATTCGGCTACGTTCTATACTTTCTATTTTACCTAGCGCAATTATGTAAGATTTATGGACTCTAATAAACGATTTTGAAGGTAAGGATTCTTCCATTTTTTTCATATTTTGAAGGGTAATAATCCGTTCAGACCTAGTAAATATGGAAATGTAATCTTTTAGCCCTTCAATATAAAGTATATCATCAAGATAAATCTTTTGAATTTTGTGTTCGGTTTTTACAAAAATAAAGTCGTGATTTTTTTGAACTGAAAGTACTTCAGGAGCCGAAGAGTTAGTATTTCCTGAACTCTGAAGCACTTTTTGTGCGGCCTTATAAAATCGATCAAATGCAATTGGCTTTAATAAATAATCTACTACATCAAGTTCATATCCATCAAGAGCATACTGAGAATATGCAGTTGTGAGTATTACATCACATTTACCATTTATAATCTTTAAAAACTGTATGCCGGTTAGCTCGGGCATCTGCACATCCAAAAAAACCAGGTCTATGGCATCACTTTGCACAAGAGACAAGCCCTCAATGGCACTGGTAGTAGTCTTTACAAGAGTCAGAAATGGAACCTTACTGATATAATCTTCTAAAATATCTAGAGCAAGTGGCTCATCGTCAACAACCAGACAGCGTATCATTCTATAAATTTAGATATAATTCACAAGTATAAATATCATTATTATCATCAATTTGAAGGCAATACCGATCTTTATATATAAGAGAAAGTCGCCTTTGTACATTCTGCAAGCCAATTCCTCCAGTTATATCCTTATTCATTGCACTCTTTATATTGCTTACATGAAACAAAAGTTTACCGTCTGAAAGATTGAGTAAAATGCTAATTGGATTTTCACTATCAGTTGCAATGCCGTGTTTAAAGGCATTTTCCACAAAAGAGATCAATACGAGTGGAGTAATCATTAGCCCCAAAGGATCGCCATTTATTTCAAACTTAATGTAAATATTGTCTTTGAATCTAAGCTTTTGCAGTTCAATATAATTTTCAAGATATCTGATCTCATTAGATAGTGCTACTTTATCCTCATTGCTTTCATAAAGCATATATCTCATAATCTCAGAAAGCTTTAGTATGGCTTCGGGGGTTTTCTCTGATTTTTGATAGGCGAGCGAATAGATATTATTTAGAGAGTTAAATAAAAAATGAGGGTTTATTTGAGATTTCAAAAATGCGAGCTCGGCAATCAAATTTTCGTTTTCTAGATTGCTTTTAACTTTTTCATTTAAAAACCAATCTTGTATAAATTTTAAAACCGTACTCAGTAAAATAAAGAAACAACTAACAAATGCAGCACTTGAGTAATAAAGCCAGAAGTCCATAATAAACTTACTTCCCTCCCTTTTTATTACTATATCATAGAAATAATAGGCTAGACCGCATTTTATAAATGCTGTTACCATTACAAGAAGCAAGATTGAAAGCCCAACCCATAAATATTTCTTTCGATTTAGAAAAGTTGGAAGAATAATGAGGTAATTAATATAAAAAAGCGAAATATTAACAACTCCGAAATAAACAAAATTCACTACAGTTGAATATTCAGTTCTGCCATTATTATACATAAAGTATAGTACAATTGCTATCCAAATAATGGCATGAAGAATTATCTGCTTCAATTTATTCATAAGCTAAAAGTATTGGTTCAAACTTTTTAAGGGCATTGGTTTCGACCAACAGGCAAAAGCACTCGGCCAAACACCTAATTTAAGCTATTAAACTTTAGGGAGGAAAAATGTACTGTTTGTCTTGTAAATAGGCATTTTGGTCTAATATATTTCAGATTGATAATAAATAGGTATTTATTTGTTCTATAAAAATAGACAAAATGAAAAAGTTGACGAACTGTATTTCTCCATTCATCATGTTGTTAGTCCCATTATTCCTTCTAATTGGAATTCTTTTATTAAGTGTAAAAAATGAAATTCCTATTGAAAAACAAAATGCGGGTTTAAAATTACAGGTTCCATCAGTCAAGACAATAATAAAAGCAGTGATTAAATAATTAACGTACTGAGCGGGGAATCACCACCAGACTTTCATGTCCATCACTATCAACTGATTGTACACCGAAGTAATAGTTATCTTTTGAATAATTGAGAATTGCTTTTGTATCGGTTACAAAAAACTTTTTCTGCCAAACAGGACTACTTGTTTCTCTCATCACCACATAATAACCAATAGGTCTTTCACCGGCAGGGAGTTCCCACCTAAGTTCAGTTTTATTGGTCAAACCACTGGTTACAATGCCCACCTTTTGAGGTTCCCTTGGTGCTAAAGCTAGATTAGCAAGCGATGCCAAATTCATGCGAGTTACCTTGCGGGTATATTCATAATCTACAAAATCAGGTAAATCACCATAATCAGTACCATTTTCTTTACGGACTGTTTGATGCTGACGATCAAAATTTTCATTCATTTCGGTAACCCTTATTCCTGCAAAACCGAGCTGAGAAAAAGGAGTATGATCGCCACCCCTAAGATACCTGTCGCGACGATAAATCAACTTAACATCTAATTGCTCTACGTATCGCTCACCCACTTCCTTAAAATATCGTGCAAATTGCCTTGCATTACCATCATTCTCTGATCCTGTACTTGCACGTCGAACCGCTTCTTCAGGGCTTTCTACAACTGACACACCCTCACTGAATATCCTCACACTGTTATTATCCTTTAAACCAGTTTCAATACCATAGGTATTACCCACAATATCATTGGTAATCATGCCAGCTACATTCCAACCTTCTGCTTTTGCTCGTTTTGCAAGATTCGCAGCACCATATAAACCTTGCTCCTCAGCAACCATGGCCACAAAAATCAAGGTGCAATTAAACTTAAACTTACTCATTACCCTGGCCAGCTCCATAGCAGCAGCTGTTCCTGAAGCATCATCATTGGCACCTGGAGAAAAAATTTTAGAATCGTTTACATCTGATGCTCTAGAATCATAATGGCCTGAAACAATAAATACACGGTTATCTGCAGGGTCAGTTCCAGGAAGTATACCCAATACATTTTTCATAACCATAGGAGTAGCAATCCTTCTGCCATCAGCAGCCTGAGTGAATGTATCAAACTCAACCTTAAGCCTCCCTCCTGAAGCTACAGAATAACGTTCTAGCTCTGATTTAATCCAATTACGAGCTGCGCCAATGCCAGTAGTGGCACTTAAGGTATCGCTCATACTATGGCGGGTTTGAAAACTCACTAATTTCCTGACTATGGATTCAATGTTTTGAGAAGAAACCTCTTCAACCATTGTTTTGATCTGCTGATCTTGCCTAATAATTGTAGTTTGCGACCAGCTATTGAAACCTAATGCAATTAAAATAAATGATAGGATGTATCTCATATTATAAGTATAGTTAAGCTAATTTGTAATTAAAAAAAAGTAAAAGTAATACACTTTTTATACAAAAATATATTCCTGATGTATTTCGTATGGTAAATGATATGAACAATAGAAAAGAAAGTTCTAACTAATTGCTTTACCAAAAACATAACAAGCTAAAATAAAATATAGAAAAAAGCTCAAACACGAAATACGTATTTGAGCTTCTTAAATCTTTTTAGAATTAATAATTGAATTATTCTTCTGACTTTAAAAGTTTTGCAGTAAAATAATCGCGATTCATTCTTGCAATATTTGTTATAGATATTTCTTTAGGGCATTCGGCTTCACAAGCACCTGTGTTGGTACAACTGCCAAAACCTTCAGCATCCATTTGTGCAACCATAGCCTGTACACGGCGATAACGCTCAGGCTGTCCCTGTGGCAGTAATGCTAATTGAGATACTTTTGCAGAAACAAATAGCATTGCTGAAGCATTTTTACATGCTGCAACACAAGCACCACATCCAATACATGTAGCAGAATTAAATGCTTCGTCGGCTACAACCTTTGGAATAGGAATCACATTAGCATCAGGGGCTCCCCCTGTATTTACTGAAATAAATCCTCCTGCTACCTGAATCCGATCAAATGCTGAACGGTCTGTTGAAAGATCTTTTATTACAGGAAATCCTTCAGCACGCCATGGCTCTATAACGATAGTATCTTTATCATTAAAGCTACGCATATGCAACTGGCAAGTAGTAATTCCTTGCTTTGGACCATGTGGTCGTCCATTAATATGTAACGAACAGGATCCGCAGATACCCTCGCGGCAATCATGATCAAAGTGAATGGGGTCATCCCCTTTCTTGATCAGCCCTTCGTTCACAACATCAAGCATTTCCAGAAACGACATATCCGGAGAAACATGGTCAGCCTGATATGAAACTAATTCACCTTTTGCTTTCGCATTTTTTTGACGCCAAACCTTTAATGTCAAATTCATATTATTGCTCATTTTTATTGAGATATGAGATGTGAGATATTAGATATGAGATATAAATCTGTATTCTTTGTCTCAATCTTGGTTTTTATTATTGAGATTGATATGAAATTTAAGACCCTAGTGTCACAAATCTCATACTTCTTATCTCCTGTCTTATTTATAACTTCTTTGTGTTAATTTAACATTTTCGAAAACCAGCTCTTCCTTATGCAGGGATTCAGGTTGATTATCTCCATTATACTGCCATGCCGCTACATAAGCATAATTATCATCATCCCTTAATGCTTCACCTTCTGGTGTTTGGCTTTCTAAACGGAAGTGGCCACCACAAGATTCTTTCCTGTCAAGAGCATCATCTACCATCAGTTCGCCAAGCTCAATGAAATCAGCAACGCGGCCTGCATTTTCAAGGTTCTGATTAAATTCTTCGTTGATTCCAGTAACGATCGCATTCTTCCAGAAATCTTCCTTGAGTTCACGTATTAAACCTTTTGCTTTTATCAGGCCTTCTTCTGTTCTGGCCATCCCACAATATTCCCACATAATATGCCCTAGCTCGCGATGATACTCGCTGACGGTTTTATTGCCTTTAAGGCTTAAAAGCTTATTAATTCTATCAACAACATTCTTTTTAGTTTCTTCGAAAGCAGGATGATTAGCCTCAATTTCTTTTGGCCCGATAGTCGCTAAATAATCTCCTAAAGTATAAGGGATCACAAAATATCCATCAGCAAGGCCCTGCATCAGCGCAGAAGCACCTAAACGGTTAGCTCCATGTTCTGAAAAGTTAGCCTCGCCTAAACAATATAGTCCTTTTACAGTGGTTTGTAAGTTATAATCCACCCATAATCCACCCATTGTGTAGTGAACGGCAGGGTAAATACGCATCGGCTGTTTGTATGGGTTCTCATCAGTAATCTGTTTGTACATATCAAACAGATTACCATATTTAGCACGAACAGCATCCTCACCAAGGCGACTGATAGATTCGGCAAAATCGAGGTATACTGCAATTCCTGAAGTACCTACACCACGGCCTTCATCTACAATTTCCTTTGCATTACGAGATGCAACATCGCGTGGAACAAGGTTACCAAATGCAGGATATTTTCTTTCAAGGAAGTAATCGCGATCATCCTCTTTCAATTCAGATGCCTTTAGTTCACCCTTCCGGATTTTTTCTGCTAGTTCTTTTGTTTTAGGAGCCCAAACCCGACCATCGTTTCTCAATGATTCAGACATTAAAGTCAGCTTGGATTGGTGTTCACCAGTTACAGGAATACAAGTTGGATGGATTTGCGTAAAACATGGATTTGCAAAATAAGCACCTCGCTTATGCGCTTTCCATGCAGCAGTCACGTTGCAACCCATCGCATTGGTAGATAGGTAGAAAACATTACCATAACCACCTGTACACAATAACACCGCATGAGCTGAGTGAGTTTCAATCGCACCACTGATTAGATCGCGGGTAACAATGCCTTTTGCCTCTCCGTCAATGGTCACAACGTCCATCATTTCATGTCGGGTAAACATTTTTACCTTACCTAAATTGATCTGGCGGTTCAATGATGAATATGCACCTAAAAGAAGTTGCTGTCCAGTTTGTCCTCTTGCATAGAACGTACGCGAAACCTGAGAACCACCGAATGAACGATTATCAAGTAAGCCTCCATATTCACGGGCAAAAGGAACACCCTGTGCAACGCATTGGTCAATAATATTAACCGAAACCTCAGCAAGGCGGTAAACATTACCCTCGCGCGAACGGTAGTCTCCACCTTTGATAGTGTCATAAAATAAACGGTAAACGCTGTCACCATCATTCTGATAGTTCTTTGCTCCATTTATACCACCTTGAGCAGCAATAGAATGTGCCCTTCTGGGGCTATCCTGAAAGCAAAAGGCTTTAACATTATAACCCAATTGTGCCAGAGAAGCCGCTGCAGAAGATCCTGCCAAACCTGTTCCAACAACAATAACCGTGTATTTACGCTTATTGGCTGGGTTAACCAGTTTAAGGTTAAATTTGTGTTTGGACCATTTCTCGGCTAAAGGGCCTTGTGGAATTTTAGCATCTAATTTCATCTCAGAAATTTATTTTAACCCCGGTTTCCCGGGTATTGTGTAATCCTATTTGAAGAAGAAAAAGTATAATGGCATTGCGGCAAAGGCCAATGGAATCAAGACTCCAAAAACCCATACACCCAAAAAGCGGATGATTGGAACTAGATTGCTATTATTCCATCCAATGGTTTGAAATGCACTTTTGAATCCATGGATCAGGTGAAATGACAAAGCAGCCATTGCAACTACGTATAAAAGAACATACCACCAGGTTTGGAATGCATTGTTAACAATTTTATACAAATCCTTTGAAACAACGATTTGCTTTCCTGCCTGTACATCTACGATGTCTGAATGAACTAGCCTGTTTGCATCATAAGGCAGTTCTGAAACCTTTGGTAAATCATTTGGGTTTTCAAGACTAATCTCATACTTTGCATAAGGTAATTCAGCATTATGGTATTTCCACCAGAAATCACCCATGTGAACCACAATGAAAATCAACAGTATGGTTCCAAGTATTCCCATGTTTCTGGAAGACCAAGGACTATTCTGTCCACCTTTTTGAACGGCATAAGCTACAGGGCGCGCTTTTTTGTTAGCCGCAGTCAGTAATAATGCATAAACTGCATGAATGATGATTGATGCATATAACAGATAAGAAACGATCTTTATCGGACCGAAATGCGTCATAAAGTAGGCATAGGCATTGAATGCCTGTCCTGCATCATCCTTAAACAACTGTAAATTTCCTACTAAATGTACAATGAGGAACGTACAGAGGAAAATGCCTGTGAGGGCCATTACCAGTTTTTTTCCCAACGAGGATGAGAACGTTTTTGCGAAATTGCTCATTACCTTATATTATTTTATTATTCAGGGAGTAAATTTACCAATATATGAGAAAAATCATGCAGTAATAAGGCAAGGGGATTAAGAATTTGTCTATTTAGAAACAATCTAAATTTTGAATCTGAAAATCATTAAGTTTAAAAACCTACGATCTTATCTAGAAGCACTGCAAAAATTCAATCATCCTGAGTATTTTTCATCCTAAACTTTGCAATAAATTTCCCAAAAGCAGGCAAATTAGCTTATCGTGAACTAAAGTGGAAGTAAGGAAGGGTAAGCATTTGCCGTCTTGTGCCTTTCTGAAATGTCCAAATTTTTAAGATGAATTCTGCAACAATGAGAATCTGTTGCTCCTTGTAAAAAATAGAGTTTTCGGGTAAGATTAATAGAATATGCTCAAGAAATGAAAAAATAGGGAACTGAAGCTATGTTGCAAAAATAGAAAAGCCTCCCCAAATTATCGGGAAGGCTTTTAAAAAGAAAAAATAGCTGGAAATTACCTAACCTGAAACTGATACCTGATCTGCATACCGTCTGGAGTAATCGCATTTACAGTAGCCATATTATTCCGGCCAGAAGAAATAGCTGTTTCTATGTCATCCACTTTAGCGATTGGCCGACCATTAATTGAGGTAATAATTGTGCCCTGAACAATATCCATCTGATCAAAGAAACCACCTGGCTTAACATTACTTACCATAACACCAGAACTGATCTTATATTTCTTTTTAAGCACATCACTAGCTGGCGCAAAGCTTGCACCAAGGTTCTTGGTTACTGCACTGTTGGTACTATTATTTGCCGTACGAACCGAATCTTCGCCTTTAAGGGTGACATTAGTAACTAATTGTTTACCATCTCTTAAATAAGTTAATTGAACTTTATCACCTGGGCCAAGTCGACCTATACGCTCCTGAAGATCTGAAGGTGAAAAAATCTGATTCCCATCTACTTTTGTAATGATGTCACCTTCTTTCAATCCACCTTGAGCTGCACCACTTCCAGGAATTACTTCATTAATGTAGAGACCATTGATTTCTGAAACTCCAAGACGTTTAGATTGTTCTGCATCAAGGCCAGTGAAATTAACTCCTATATAACCTCTGCGTACGGAACCAAATTCCTTGAAATCATTCAAAACTTTCTTAGCAAGATTAATAGGAATAGCAAAACCATACCCTTCATAACTTCCGCTTTGAGAGGCAATTGCTGCATTTACTCCAATAAGTTCTCCTTTAGTATTCACCAATGCTCCGCCACTATTGCCACGATTAATTGCTGCATCGGTTTGTATGAATGACTCGATAGCGGTTCTTGCCTGCGGCTCTCCATCACGATCCTGACTGTTTCCTTGATCAAGGATGCCGATCTGTCTTCCCTTAGCACTTACAATACCAGCTGTTACAGTAGTATTAAGAGCAAAAGGATAACCTACTGCCAAAACCCATTCACCAACACGCACATTATCAGAATTTCCCAATTTTACTATTGGAAAGCCTGTGCCCTCAATTTTAATTAATGCAAGGTCGGTGTTGGCATCTCTTCCTATAACCTTTGCCTCAAGAGAGCGTTTATCTGGCAAGATAACATCGATCTTATCTGCATTATCAACAACATGGTTGTTGGTTACTATATATCCATCATCAGAGATGATCACACCAGAACCTGATCCTTGTGCCGGACCTTGAGAACGTCTACGGCCTCCAAAAAAATCTTCAAAAAGATCCTGCATCTGCTTGTCGCGACCAGAATTGCCTTCGCTGGAGTTATTATTATACGTAGTTTTAATATGTACAACAGCCGGAGTAACCGAAGCTGCAGCTTGAGTAAAGTCAAGCTCACCAGAAGATGAGTTTATAGTAGGGGAAGGATTATTTGTAAAATAAACTTTTTGCTTATCCTCAAAAGTTCCTCCATCCTGCAATTTACTTTCAATCAACTTATAGGATCCAATAGCAACTGCCCCGCCTAGGCAAGCTGTTAAAAACGTTATTCCAATCTTGTTCATATGTTCAATTTAAATTTTTTTATACAGTGATAATACTTTATCAAAATTAATACCAGTTAAACGCAATACAAGTAATTCCAATATCCTTTTTATGTTAAAAAATGTTAAATTTTTTTTAGCATAAGCTGTGATTAATATTCTGAATTAAAGCAATTTCAAATTTAATACCGAAATTTAGGTAATATTAGATCAGGCATTAACCACAGATCTTGAAAATTTGTTTATTACACACAATTTATGAAATTAAATTTTTTAAAATACGAAGGTGCAGGAAATGATTTTATACTGATAGATAACAGGGACAAATCATTTTCATTAATTAATGATACGGCAAGCATCAAAAAACTATGCGACCGACACTTTGGTATTGGAGCAGATGGCATGATGGTGCTTCAGATGAAAAATGGCTTTGATTTCGAAATGCTTTATTTCAATGCAGATGGCAAGGAAGGAAGCATGTGTGGAAATGGTGGAAGATGTATTGTTGCATTTGCTAATAAGCTGGAATTGATCAAAAGAGAAACTAACTTTTTGGCAGTTGATGGTCCGCATTATGCCACAATTTCAGAAAATGGCAATTTGGTAAGCTTACAAATGATTGATGTTCAGGAAATTCAAATAGATGGTAATGCATTTGTTCTCAACACCGGATCACCGCATTATGTATTGGAAGTTGAGAATCTGGCTTCAAAAGATGTTTATTTAGATGGGAAAAGTATCAGATATAATGAAACCTACAATTCAAAGGGTGTCAATGTAAATTTCGTTGAAGACCTTGGCGACCATTATTATGTGAGAACCTACGAAAGAGGTGTAGAAAATGAAACATTCGCCTGTGGAACTGGAGTAACTGCCGTGAGTATGGCCATGGCAAAGAAAAAAGGTTTGACTGGTAGCATTAAAAATTCAATCAGAGTACCTGGAGGGAACTTGAATGTAAACTTCAATTATGATGGAAATACATTCAATGATGTATTCTTGGAAGGTCCAGCAACATTTGTATTTGAGGGTTCAATAAGCCTTTAAGGCTGAAAAAATATCAATCTAGAAGATTACAGCAATCAAATTACTCTACGATTATTCCGAAATCCACAAAAAAACGATAGCAAAGCTATATTTTATTGTTATTTTTTTATTGTAAGGGCACTTTATATCAAAAAATAACATTTCTTTTGAGTGACCCCTAAAACAAGAAAATTCTGTTTAAATTTAGAATTTTTTATTGGTGAGCTTGCCAATATTTTTTCTAAATCCCAATGTTAAGAGTAGATAGCGAAAAGCCATGTAAAATTGTATACTCAATCTGTAAACATGAGTTTTTAGGCTTTTTGATCGAACCACATGTTGTACAATTAAATTCAGATAAGGGATTCTCTCTTACTTATCAAAGGCTTTTCAGCGCAACTGCGCTAGAGTTTACTTCCATATTAAATGAAACGGACTTCAAGCTTATAAAACTCTTGGAAGAAACTGAACAAGGGCATATTATCAAGCGGTATCATAAAAAGGCCATCAGACCTGTTGAATATTTTAGGACCATATTTAATGAAAATATTTACGAAACGTTAAGACCCAAAATTGAAAGGAAAATAGTTGAGGCCTTAAAACTTATTGGCAACAAAGACCTATACCTGATGAGTAAAGAAGGCTGGCCAGTAGAAAAAAAGCTTAGTATTGCGAATGAGCCATCATCGGTATTATTTCATTTCAGACGCAATCTGATAGAAACACGATATTTCCCAACCATCAAATTTCAGGGACAGCGAATTGAATTTATGTTTAAAGAGGCGCAAATCATTTGTAATCAGCCCGCATGGTTATTACTTGATGAGGTTCTTTACTATTTCGAGGAAGATGTAGAAGGAAAAAAATTACAACCATTTCTTAATAAACGCTTTATATCAATACCAAAATCTTCTGAGAAAACATATTTCGAAAAGTTTGTTGCCCCGCTAATTGAAAAACATGCCGTTTATGCCGAAGGGTTTGAAATCAGGACAGAGAAATTTGAAGCTGTCCCTGTTTTAAAATTACTTCATTCAGACAGCGAGGCGCCTCAATTGCAATTATATTTTAAATATGGTGATTATATATTCCCATCCGGAAGCGACAGAAGGGTTAGTGTACGAACAGAGAAGCGCGACAATGACTATATTTTTCATCGAATAAAACGCTCCCTAAGCTGGGAAAAAAACAAGATCAATATATTACAGGAGCTTGGATTAAGCTCTTCAGGATCGATTTTTTCGAACGTCTACAATCCTGTAAGCCAGGATAAGGATTCAGAAGATTCTCCTTTTAACATTATTAACTGGCTAAATGAGCATCACGATGACCTTGAAATCAATGGGTTTTTGTTTGAACAAACCCAAGGAAACAAGCAATATGTAATTGGTCGAAGTAAAATTGATCTGGAGATCAGGGAAAATAATGATTGGTTTGACATTCATGCAGTTGTTCATTTCGGACCGTATCAGATTCCATTTGTTGATCTGAAAAATCATATTCTCAATAAGATACGCGAGTTTAAACTACCATCAGGCCAAATTGCAGTCATCCCTGAGCAATGGTTTGCACAATACAGCAATCTGCTTCAATTTTCGGAAGGCAGCAATCAGCTGAAACTTAAAAAACACCATATTGGTCTGATTAATGATTTCAGTACTAGTGAGCTGGCTATTGTAAGTATGGACAGAAAGCTTAAAAAGCTGGCTAATTTCGAAGAAATAGAAGAAATTGATATCCCGAAAGCTTTCCATGGACTGTTAAGGCCCTACCAAAAAGCTGGCTATGACTGGTTTCATTTCCTTAGAAAATATAATTTCGGTGGTTGCCTTGCAGACGATATGGGTCTTGGTAAGACGGTTCAAACCCTTGCCTTACTTCAAAAGGTTAAGGAAGATAACCATGAAATTGGTGCACATACTACATCTCTGATTATAATGCCAACTTCACTAGTTTATAACTGGATGAATGAGGCTAAGAAATTTGCGCCTAAACTTAAAATTCACGCACATACCGGAACCTTTAGAAATAAAGACATCGAAATATTTTCGAATTACGATGTGGTGATTACTACTTATGGGATTAGCAGGGTTGATATTGAGATATTAAAATCGTTTTTCTATGAATATATTATTCTTGATGAAAGCCAGAATATCAAGAATCCCGCATCGAAATCATTTAAATCAGTAAAAACTTTAAAATCAAAACATAAGCTTATTCTGAGTGGAACTCCGGTTGAAAATACTGTGAATGACCTTTGGACACAGATGTCATTTATTAACCCAGGGTTATTAGGAAATCAAAGCCTATTTTATACTGAATTTGTAATCCCAATTGAAAAGAAAAAGGATGAAGAAAAAGCTTCAAAGCTTCAGACATTAATAAAACCATTTGTATTAAGGAGAACTAAAACTCAGGTTGCCACAGAGTTGCCTCCAAAAACAGAAAATTTGTTTTACTGCCAAATGAGTGAGGAACAGAAAGAATACTATGAAGAGATAAAATCAGAATATCGTAATGAATTACTTCTGAACCTTGAGAATGGAGGCTTTAAAAAATCACAAGTACAGGTATTACAGGGATTAACCAAACTCAGGCAGATCGCTAATCACCCAAGAATGATTGATGAAGATTATACAGGTGATTCCGGTAAATTCGAAAATGTAATTCATACACTCGAAAATGTACTATCTAGAGGACATAAGGTTCTTGTATTTTCACAATTCGTAAGGCACCTCGCTATTTACCGCAAGTACTTTGATGCAGAAAAAACTCCCTATGCCTATCTAGACGGGGCAACCGCTAAACGTGGTCAAGTTGTTAAAGAATTTCAGTCAAATAAAGATATCAAGCTCTTCCTAATCTCAATCAAGGCAGGAGGAGTTGGATTAAACCTTACAGAAGCTGATTATGTTTTCATACTGGATCCATGGTGGAATCCGGCAGTTGAGCAACAAGCGATAGACAGGACCCACCGGATAGGACAAAATAAAAATGTTTTTATCTATAAATTTAT
Organism: Pedobacter schmidteae; assembly: GCA_945901155.1. Taxonomy (GTDB): domain Bacteria; phylum Bacteroidota; class Bacteroidia; order Sphingobacteriales; family Sphingobacteriaceae; genus Daejeonella; species Daejeonella schmidteae_B. Next base: position 5,989 of record CAMDKO010000014.1, on the reverse strand, counting down.
AACCAAGGATACGGTTGAAGAAAAGATTCTTGCATTACAAAACAGAAAACGTAAGGTTGCTGAATCATTGATCACAACTGAAGAAAGTTTCGTTAAATCATTAACTGTAAGAGATATTGAGGATATCCTGAACTGATCATTTAGCCCCAATTTTAGGAAGAGTAAGCCTATACTTAACGGCAATGGTTCGTACAAGTATTATAATGAATACGCTAATAAAGGAATTCATATTGTCATCAACTCCTAACATCTTTAATACTACAAATACTGCTGCACCCGAAAGGCATGCGGTTGCATATATTTCTTTCCTAAAAATAAGCGGTATCTCGTTAATTAAGGTGTCTCTGATCACTCCACCCATTACCGCTGAAAACATTCCCATAATTATGGCAGCCAGCGGAGAAACTCCAAACTCAAGTGATTTCTGCACTCCAACAACCGTATAAAGGGCGATACCCAAGGTGTCAAAAAGGAAAAATGTTCTTCTATATTTTAAAATATAATACTTAAAAAAAATAGCAACCAATACCCCTATTGTTATGGCTATCAGATAATTACCATCAGAAACCCAAGCGGGTCGGGCTCCAAGGATCATGTCTCTTAGTGTGCCACCTCCAACTGCTGTTACAAAACCAGTAAAAGTAACCCCAAAGATATCACGGTACACATTCTTATCAGAGGCAGCCAGGGCTCCTGAAATTGCAAACACCAATGTGCCGAGTAGGTCAATATAATATGGTAATTGCATTTTTTTATAAAAATCTAGCCCAATTTAGTGATTTTCATTCATTGTTTTTATCGGCATTCAAAAAGTTGAGGTACTGCTCCATGCTAATAAAACCCGCTCCCAAACTTTCAAGATGACTGGTATGAACCTGACAATCAACAAGTTTATAGTTCTTATTCTGACAAAGCCAGATCAGGGCAGCCTTCGAAGCATTACTAACTTTACTAAACATACTCTCGCCACAGAAGACCGAATTTATATGAATACCATACAAGCCACCAACAAGCTGATCATTTTGCCAAACCTCAACTGAGTGTGCAATACCTAATCTATATAAATTAATGTAGGCCTCCTGCATATCACTTGTTATCCAAGTACCATCCTGATCTAGACGACTGATAGTGGCACAAGCTTTAATTACATCTGGGAAAGCGGTGTCAAAGGTAATCCTGAATTTCTCTGAATTTAATAGCTTATGCATTGATTTAGAGATTTTTAACTGATCAGGAATCAATACAAACCGTTGATGTGGAGCATACCATAAAATAGGGGTTTCTTCAGAAAACCAAGGAAAAATGCCGCACTGATAGGCCAAAAATAATCTTTCGGCAGACAGGTCGCCACCAATAGCTAGAAGTCCGTCCTCATCTGCAAGTTCAGGTTCAGGAAACCATAGTTGATCATCAGATAACTCAAATATCATGGATAATAGATTGTACTTAAATCAATTCAGAAACAGAAGCCAAATAGTCGGAGTTAATAAAAGAATGGAATACAGGGCCAATGATCTCAGATTAAATTTGTCTTTGACAAATAAAACAATAGAAATAGCAGGTAAAAAAATGATTAATGCAAGCATAGGAAGCCAGAGTAGCTCAAAAAATGCCCCGGTAATTGCGAAATGATAAACATCAGCAGTATTTCCAATAATCCAAAAAAGTGTTACAAAAAAACTGATCACAAATACTCTTTTATTATTGAGTGAATTATGAAAGCTGCTTTGATTTTCTAGCATTATTTAATATAAAGAAAACAGGTATAATTATTTACAGTGTTGTTCAATTAAATTGACTGCTCTGTCACTACCTACTAATCTGACCATTTGGAAATCTTCGCAAGCGCCCTGTGAGTCGCCTTGTTTAAGCTTACGCTGAGCTTGTTTTATTAATCGCTCAATAAATTTATCATCATAGCCTAGCTGCATTTTTATGGCTTGAATACGAATCTCATCAGCTTCATTATAATTGCCCGGATTTTTTTTATCATAGTAATTGAAGATCACCATACTCATTCCTTCTCTAGCATGGTAAGCACTGATCGCGGCATTAATTTCGTCTTTAGTACGCTGCTCACATTTATACCCCTTAAGAGTAAAGTTTACTGGAAGCACCATTGATACTAATGTATCATGATTAGCCGGCATGATCCACCTACCGGAAGTAAGTCGCACTACACGTAAAGCTTCTTGATCAAGGTCTATCCCAAATCCCTTTTTTACCTCTGAGTAATAGATCTTACCCTGCTGGTTAATCTTAAAACTAACCTGGACTGTACCCTGCAAACAATTATCGCGCGAATAATCAGGATAGATCAGGTTATTATAAATGAAGGTTGCTAAACTTTTCTGTCCACCTTTAAAAACAGGTGGTTCATCCGCGAAAAGAGATGTGATATTAAAAAATAAAACAAATATCAAGTTCATGACCATACTCTAAATTTAGTAAATTAAAGAAGAAAACTTAGTTGAAAGTTTGATTTAGCAAAATGGCAGGATCTGGACAGTTACCGAGAAAATTGATCCTTTCAGAAAATCGACATACTCCAGGATAATCTCCATCATAGCCTTTCATATCAAAAACAAGCTGAAAATGCAGATGCGGAGGCCAGTTCCCATTCTCTGAAAAAATTCCAAATTCGGCAATCTTTTCACCCTGCTTAACTGCTGCTCCCTTTTGTATTCTGTCGATACTGCTCAGGCTCAAATGACCATATAAAGAATGTAAAATCAAACCGTCCAAATCATGTTGAATTATCAATGTGGCACCATAATCACCAAAATTGTAATTAAACCGGAAACTATGAATTTGGCCTGATAGTGGTGCATAAACAGGTGTTCCTGCATCTGCCCATATGTCAATACCCAGGTGCAATCGACGTGGTTCTTCTAAATTATCGAACAATTCACTTCTAGCATAAATTGTACGATGCTCATCATAACCACCAATACCGTAGCGGCAATTATTCTCTTTTAGTTTTTGTGATATCCAAGATGAAAACGATGCAGTATCTGCGATTATTTGAAGATCTAGCTCCTGATTGGAAGAGCTGAAGTCAAATGGAAATAATTGATCAGTTTGTGAATTGAAATCAACCAATGGTGAAACATATTCGGGATGATCATTCAAATAAAGCTCAAGCTGAGTCAGCCTACTCATGCAAACAAAAAGTAATAATTATAAATATAATGCGACAAAGCACCGGCAACAACAAATACATGCCATATTTCATGACTATGAAAAGTATTCCCCATAGGCTTATCCTTATAATAAAAGAAAGTACCCCCAATATAAAAAATGCCACCTAATGCCATCCAAGCAATTGCTGAAACCGGTAATTTTTCAGCCATCTCTTCCATTAATGGTACAATCAATGCTCCCATAGAAATGTAGATAGCCAGCGAAAGGCCTGTATGCTTCAATCGATTAAATATTTTAAGTAGACAACCAGCCAGAGCAATGGTCCAGATCATGCCGAATAAAGTCCATCGAATCCAGCCATCAAAAACCAGTAATGCAGTAGGTGTATATGAACCGGCTATCATCAGGTATATACAACAATGATCAAATTTCTGCCAGAAGCGGATCTCTCTTTCAGTAGTAGGATAGCTATGATAAGTTGAACTTATTCCAAAAAGGACAAACGTACAAATGCCATATACCCATGCAGCTGTATATTCAATCTGACTATTTGCCCGGCTTAGCAATAAAAACATGCCAGGTATAGCCAGAATAGCAGGAACTAAATGAGTATAAAAGTTTATCGGTTCTCTTATAGTCCTCATGTTGATTAATCTTCGCTTTCTGAATCTTCGGGCTGACGAGGTTCTTTGCTGATTTTATCAAAAATCTTATCCATTCGCTCTACATATTCACTGGTATCGTCCAGAAAAAATTCAAGTTGTGGCACTATTCTTACCTGATCTTTGATACGATTACCTAATTTATATCTGATCTCATTTGCATGAGACTTAATGGTATTTATAGCAAGCGAATTGTTGGTGCTATTAAAAAAGCTCAAATAAACACGGGCTATGGCAAGATCAGGTGATACCCTTACCTTAGTAATGGTCACCATTATATTAGGCAGAAAATTCATTCCTTCTCTCTGAAATATTTCAGCTAAATCTTTTTGAATAACTCCTGCGAACTTTTGTTGACGTTTTGATTCCATAAAACGGGGGAAATATTTGGCCTGTTATACAAATTAACTAAAATTAGACGTGAATGTATTAGTCAGGTTTTAAAGATGACCCAAATTCGATAAAAAGAATTACGTATCACTCTTTAATACTCTCTGGATAAAAAAATCTATTAATAAAGTAATTTATCGTATGGATACCGTTTTGTATGAATGGCCTTTACCTTTTCATACAAAACAGACCTGAATTCCTCAACATTTTCTCTATTGAGTGCTGATATAAAAATTGCAGGATTTCGATCCTTGCTCATCCAACTATTTTTAAAATCAGCCAGACTCATTGGCGCTTGTTCCTCTTGCGGGTCATAATCAGCTGGTTTATAGGCATCAATTTTATTAAAAACGGTGATTATTTCTTTATCTATCGCACCCATTTCCTTAAGTGTCTCATTCACTGTATTGATCTGATCTTCAAAATTAGGGTGGGATATATCCACAACATGGATCAGGACATCGGCTTCACGCACTTCATCCAATGTAGATTTAAAACATTCAATTAGGTGATGTGGAAGTTTGCGGATAAAACCAACCGTATCCGATAGCAGTAAGGGTAAATTTTCAATTACAACTTTTCTAACTGTTGTATCAAGAGTAGCAAAAAGTTTATTCTCAGCAAAAACCTCAGATTTTGAGATCATATTCATGATGGTTGACTTACCAACGTTAGTATATCCAACAAGGGATACTCTGACCAACTGACTCCTGTTTTTACGTTGAGTTTCGTTTTGCTTATCAATTTCTTTGAGTCTTTCCTTTAGAACTGAAATTTTATTAAGGATCAAGCGACGGTCAGTCTCAATCTGGCTTTCTCCAGGTCCACGCATTCCAATTCCACCCTTTTGACGTTCAAGGTGAGTCCATAAACGTGTTAACCTAGGTAAGAGATACTGAAGCTGTGCAAGTTCAACCTGTGTTTTTGCTTGTGATGTTTGCGCTCTTCTGGCAAAAATATCAAGGATCAGATTGCTCCTGTCAAGAATCTTTACCTGAAGTTCATTTTCAATATTTCTCAGTTGTGAAGGAGAAAGCTCGTCGTCAAAAATGACCATATCTATCTCTTCCGACTTTACGTAGGCATTTATTTCTTCAAGCTTGCCAGTTCCAACGAATGTTGCTCTGTCGGGACGCTGCATCCTTTGTGTAAATGCCTTTTGGGTATCACCACCAGCAGTCTCAACCAGAAATTTTAATTCATCCAGATATTCCCGCGTTTGTTCTTCAGATTCGCCGGGTTTAATTATCCCTACGAGAACTGCTCTTTCCGGTTTTACTGTGGTATCATAAAATTTTAGTCTAGGCATTTATCAGTATTAACAAAGTACAAAGATAATAGTTTGAAAGGGTCAATTAATCGTACCCTGTCAGAATATCCAAGAATACGGTTTGTGATTATATTTGAGCTACAAACTCTTTCATTGCCTTTCCTGGATCCATTTCTTTCATAAAATTCTCTCCAATCAGAAAGCCATTAAACCCTGCGCTTTTTAGATCAGCAATTTTCTTAGGATCACTAATTCCGCTTTCTGAGATTTTCAGAAATTCAGAAGGAATATGATCAACCAGGTCAAAAGAATGCTGAATCGAAACAGAAAAATCACCCAAATTCCGGTTGTTCACTCCAACCGCATCTAGATCTTCACAAAGACTACGATTTAATTCATCCAGATTATGCACTTCAAGTAATACATTCATCCCTAATGATTTGGCGCACTTTGCAAGCATTTTAATTTCGTTAGGATTTAAAATAGAAGCAATAAGTAGGATGATATCTGCCCCCAGAGCCTT
>CAMDKO010000013.1 GCA_945901155.1 Pedobacter schmidteae | reverse complement strand
ACCTCCCGGATGATGTTCGGGGGGTTTTTTCGTTTATAAGGTTTTCTGAGATTTAATAAGAACATTTTCTTGTGTTTGGTGGTACCCACTAAGCATTTTATAATTTCATTCCGCTTATAGCCGCGGGGGCTTAGTTCTTTTTCTGTAGCCCGCCCGGATGAATCCGTTCGGACGGGCAAAAAAGTACCAAAAACGCCACCGCTGCGCCTGCTGCTATGAAAGGTTCTGCGAGGGCTAGGACAGTAATAGCCGCACACTCCCGATAGCTATCGGGACAATGCGGAAGAGAGGTGAACGGAGGTTCAGTGAATGGACGATTTGTTTAAGATTGATATAAGTTTTCCTGTTCCTGGATTTAGCTACCTGCCATTCATAATTTCATCCCACTCATAGCCGAGGCGGTACTACGAGACCATGGGCATCTTAAAAAAAACAATAAACAACAACGAATAAATTCCATATTTTAGATATATTCAAACTCTTTAAAATCTCATCCATGCAAGTAATTTTAGGTGTTATCTTTCATTTTATTGGCGGAGCTGCTTCCGGGAGTTTTTATATTCCTTTTAAAAAGGTTAAAGGTTGGGCATGGGAAAGCTACTGGATAATTGGAGGCTTATTCTCTTGGTTAATCGTTCCTCCTCTAGCTGCATACCTCACTATTCCAGCTTTTGCCGAGATCATCAGTAATACGGATAACTCCATTTTGAAGGTTACTTTTATCATGGGATTGCTATGGGGGATTGGGGGTTTAACCTACGGTCTTGGAGTTAGATACCTGGGCATGTCACTTGGCAACTCAGTAGTTTTGGGTTTCTGCTCAGCATTAGGCTCCCTCTTGCCACCCGTATTTTACGATCTGTATCCGCAAATAGGAAAAATTAGTTTTACCGATATGCTTAACAGCGAAGGCGGACGTATCGTGCTTCTTGGTGTGCTGGTATGCCTTTTTGGTATTTTCCTTTGTGGGAGAGCGGGAATGCTAAAAGAACGTGAACTGAGCGAAGAAATAAAAAAGGAAACTATACAAGAGTTTAACATGGTCAAAGGACTCATTGTAGCCATTATTTCAGGAGTTTTAAGTGCCTGTTTCAATTTTGGAATTGAAGCTGGAAAACCAATGGCAGAAGCGGCAAATTCTTTATGGAAAGCTGCTAATCCTTCAGAAACCACTGAATTTCTCTTCCAAAATAACGTAACCTATGTGGTATTGCTTTGGGGAGGACTAACAACAAACTTGATTTGGTGTACAATTCTGAACGCTCGTAATAAGACGTTCGGAGATTATGCGAACACGAAAACTCCGCTTCTTAAAAACTATATTTTTTCGGCCATAGCAGGCACAACCTGGTTTCTTCAGTTCTTTTTTTACGGTATGGGAGAAAGTAAATTAGGAAATGGAGCAAGCTCGTGGATATTGCACATGGCTTTTATCATTCTGATCGCTAATATGTGGGGACTGCTCCTGAAGGAATGGTCGGCAGTGAGCAAAAAGACATTCACAACTTTTATTTTAGGAATAAGTACTATAATTATTTCCGTACTTCTGGTAGGCTACGGAAATTCAATTTAATTAATTATGTCAAATACAAATTATAAACATGTAAGCTACCTCTGGGACGTAGCTGAAGCCGCGAAACTTGCCAATGATGAAGTGGGTTTGCTGATTTACAGATCTAACCTGTTGGGTGCTGATCTTCGTTTAACCAATTATGGAGGTGGCAATACATCCTGTAAGGCTATGGCTAAGGATCCATTAACTGGAGTAGAGACTGAGATCATGTGGATCAAAGGATCTGGTGGCGATATTGGTACCCTTAAGCGCAGCGGACTGGCAGCATTATATAATGACCGTTTAATTAACTTAAAAAATATCTATCGCGGACTGGAGCATGAGGATGAAATGGTTGAACTTTTCAATCATTGTATCTATGATCTAAATTCAAAAGCTCCTTCAATTGATACACCCCTTCATGGTTTTCTTCCGTTCAAGCATATTGATCACCTTCATCCCGATGCGGCAATTGCTATTGCAGCGGCCAAAGATGGCAAGCGTATTACAGCAGAGCTTTTTGATAATACCATTGGCTGGGTTGACTGGAGAAAGCCGGGTTTTGAACTAGGCTTAGAGCTAAAAGCCTGCCTGGATAGTAATCCGGGAATCAGAGGAATTATGTTGGGTTCCCACGGACTATTCACTTGGGGCGATACCGCTTATGAATCGTATGTCAATACATTAGAAGTAGTTGAAAAATGTGCCGAATACATTGAAGAAAGTGTGAGAAAGAATGGAAGCGTATTTGGAGGGAAGAAAATTGAGGGACTGGCAGAGCAGCAAAGAAAAGAGCAGGCAGCAAGAATTGCACCTGTTTTACGCGGGCTATGTTCATCTGAACGTTCCATGATTGGGCATTTTACAGATGATACACGGGTTTTAGAGTTTATCAATTCAAATGATCTTGATAGACTGGCTCCAATGGGAACCAGCTGCCCAGATCACTTTTTAAGAACGAAAATTAGTCCGCTGATTCTTAATCTTAAACCAGAAGCTGATCTGAATAATGTTGAAGAGCTTAGAGCTCAGATTGAGCCATTATTTGAAGCCTACAGAAAGATGTATGCTGAATATTATACTAGCTGCAAGCATTCAAACTCTCCTGCTATACGAGATTCAAACCCGGTTATTATACTTTACCCGGGAGTTGGATTATTCTCTTTCTCAAAAGATAAACAAACGGCTCGTGTAGCTGCAGAATTTTATACTAATGCAATCAATGTGATGCGCGGTGCAGAAGCTATTTCAGAATATACTTCACTTCCAAGACAGGAAGCATTCAATATTGAATATTGGTTGCTCGAAGAAGCAAAACTTCAGCGAATGCCAAAACCTAAATCATTAAGCGGAAAGATCGCCTTGGTAACAGGCAGTGCAGGCGGTATAGGGAAAGCAATATCTAGAAAGTTTGCTGAAGAGGGCGCTGTTGTTGTATTGAATGATCTAGATCAGGATAGACTGGCAGCTGCCGGAGCTCAGTTTCTGAAAGAATTTGGACGCGACAGCTATGCTACTGTACAACTGAATGTTACTGAAGATGCCGGTATAAAAAATGCCTTTTCGCAAGCGGCTTTAAACTTCGGCGGAATCGATATTGTGGTTAATTGTGCCGGGTTATCAATTTCAAAACCAATTGAAGAGCATACCGATAAAGATTGGGATTTGCTTTATGATGTTCTTGTTAAGGGACAGTTTAAAATCACACAAGAAGCGGTGAGCGTTTTAAGAAAACAGAAAAGAGGCGGTGATATTTTGAATATTGTTAGTAAAAATGCCCTAGTTTCAGGACCCAATAATGCGGGATATGGCTCTGCAAAAGCTGCACAGTTACATCTCAGTCGTTTGAATGCCGCTGAACTGGGTCCCGATAAGATCCGAGTAAATGTAGTTAACCCAGATGCCGTGATTGCCGATAGTAAAATATGGGAAGGCGCCTGGGCAGAAGGCAGAGCAAAAGCATATGGAATCACAGTGGCCGAACTTCCTGCATTTTATGCCAAACGTACCCTGTTGAATGAAACCATTTTACCAGAAGATATAGCCAATGCCTGCTTTGCTTTTGTGGGAGGTTTATTGGGCAAATCAACAGGAAATGTTTTGAATGTGGATGGCGGTGTTGCAATGGCTTTTGTAAGATAAAAGTATATGAAGCTTAATGATAATTTAATTGCTGAACATAACCAGAGATCTATCGATCTTCATAGGTCGAAATTTGATTTTTTGAAGTCACAAATACCTCAATTTGAATCATTTATATCGAAACTGATCGACTTCCAGATTGCCATTCCTAGCTGGGCATTGGGCAATGGGGGCACTCGTTTTGGTCGTTTTCCGGGTGGCGGTGAACCCAGAAACCTGGAAGAAAAGATCGAAGATGTGGGATTGATTCATAAACTGAACTGTTCAGGGAATGCCATTTCTCTGCATATCCCATGGGATATTCCGAAAGATTATCAGGCGATCAGAAATCTGGCAAATGAACATGGATTGCACTTTGATGCGATGAATTCCAATACATTTCAGGATCAGAATGGACAGGAAGAAAGCTATAAATATGGATCGCTTCAACACGTTGATCCGGCTGTTAGGAAACAGGCTATTGATCATAATATCGAGGTAATCAAACATGGCATTGAGCTGGGCTCTAAGTCACTTACTGTTTGGCTTGCAGATGGATCCTGCTTCCCGGGTCAGTTAAATTTCAGAACTGCTTTTCAAAATACGCTGGCCAGCTTGAAAGAGATTTATGCTGCTTTACCGGCCGACTGGAAAATGTTCATTGAGTATAAAGCGTATGAACCTAATTTTTACTCAACTACTGTTGGCGACTGGGGGCAATCGCTTTTATATGCCAGTAAATTAGGACCGAAAGCATTTACGCTAGTAGATTTAGGCCATCATTTACCCAATGCCAATATTGAGCAGATTGTTTCTTTATTGTTAATGGAAGGCAAACTGGGTGGTTTTCATTTCAACGATTCAAAATACGGTGATGATGATCTCACTGCTGGCAGTATCAAACCATACCAGCTATTTCTGATTTTCAATGAACTGATTGAAGGGATGGATGTACGTAAAATGAATCATGCTACTGATTTGGGATGGATGATCGATGCATCACATAATGTCAAAGATCCACTCGAAGATCTTTTACAATCTGTTGAGGCCATTATGATTGCCTACACTCAGGCATTGATCGTAGACAGAGTTGCATTAAAGGAAGCTCAGTTAAAAAATGATGTAGCCAAAGCGCAGGAGATCCTGCAGGATAGTTTTCGCACTGATGTCAGACCATTAGTTGCCGAAGCTCGTTTAAGAGCAGGAGGAGCCTTAGATCCGATCGGTTTATTCCGCAAGCTTGAGGTAAGGCAAGAATTGATCAAAGAGCGGGGGTTTGAAACGGTAGCTACTGGTTTATAATCATAAAAAAGATATGAAGATCCCGGTTATTGCAGTTTTTGACATTGGGAAAACTAATAAAAAACTTCTTTTGTTCAATGAACATTATCAGGTAGTTTTTGAGCAATCTAGAAACCTTGCCGAAACGGTAGATGAGGATGGCTTTCCTTGTGAAGATTTGGAGAGCCTAAGTCTCTTTGTATTTGATACAATGAGATCAATTTTCAGCAATACTAATTTTGATATACGGGCTGTTAATTTTTCATCGTATGGGGCAAGCCTCGTTTATTTGGATGAAAACGGACAGCCATTAACACCGCTGTATAATTACCTGAAGCCTTATCCGGATCATCTATTGGAGCAGTTCTATTCAAACTATGGTGGCAAGGAAGAATTTGCTTACAAAACAGCTTCGCCGGTATTGGGAAGCTTAAATTCAGGGATGCAGCTTTACCGAATAAAATATGAACGGCCAGAGTTACTCCATAAAATCAAGACTGTTTTACACCTACCTCAATATCTGAGTTATCTCATTTCTGAAAAATTAGTTAGCGACATTACCAGTATCGGATGCCATACCAATTTCTGGGATTTCAGCAAAAACGAATATCATCAATGGCTCAGAGATGAAAATCTTTTGGATAAGCTGGCTCCAATTGCCGCCTCAGATGAACAAATTAAAAGCAGCTTTGAGGGCCATTTTTTTGATTCAGGAATAGGTCTTCACGATAGCTCTGCAGCACTAATCCCGTACCTAATCAGTTTTACAGAGCCATTTGTACTGATCTCAACCGGTACCTGGTGCATTAGTTTAAACCCCTTTAATGCAAGCCCATTAACCAAAGAAGAACTTGAATCAGATTGCCTTTGTTATTTACAATACAAGGGCACACCGGTTAAGGCATCGCGCATATTTGCCGGCCATGAGCATGAGCAGGAAGTAAACCGCATCGCTGAATATTATGGACAGCCTAAATCTAGATTTGAAGAAATGTCATTTGACAAGAGTCTTCTGAATCTGGAAAATATAGAATTGAAAGAAGAGGATTTCTCAAAACAAGATCTTTCTGTTTTTTCATCGGATGCAGAAGCCTATCATCACTTGATATTAAACCTGATAAAAAAGCAAAAAAGATCAACACAGTTGATTCTAAATGGATCAAATGTGAACAGAATCTTTGTGGATGGAGGGTTTAGTAAAAACTCCATTTACATGAATTTGTTATCCTTTATGTTTCCGAAAATGGAGGTTTTTGCCGCATCCATGGCACAGGCAACTGCAATGGGTACAGCTTTAGTTGTTCATCAATCATTGGGAGATATCCCATTGCCCAGCGATTTAATTGAGCTGAAGTTTTACTCTAGAAAATAAATTTTGGAGATTAATTTGACAATGATGAATAACCTGGTATAAAAGAAAAATGATGGAGAAGACCGCTGCATTTAAAATGAAACTGAAACCCGGTTTTAAAGAGGAGTACAAACGCCGTCACGACCTAATCTGGCCTGAATTGAGTGCTCTTTTAAAAGAAAATGGTATTCACGACTATTCTATATTTTTGGATGAAGAGACGAATACCCTCTTTGCTGTTCAGAAAATCTCGGGAACGGGCACTTCGCAAGATCTGAGTAAAAATGAAATCCTAAAACGATGGTGGGCTTATATGGCTGATATTATGGATACGAATGCGGATAATTCACCGGTTTCAAAACCTCTTGAAATTGTTTTTCATTTGGATTAATTCCTATTCAAAAACGCCTCCGCTTTGTAAGCTCGACTAAAGATTCTACTTTTACAGTATGAAATTACCCATCATAGCCTACGGAGATTCTGTTCTACGTAAAAAAGGTGTAGATATTACTGCAGATTATCCTGATTTAAATGTTCTGATCGCTAATATGTTTGAAACCATGTATGGTGCACATGGTGTAGGTCTTGCGGCTCCTCAGATCGGATTATCGATCCGTTTATTTGTGATTGATGCCACTTCTTTTGCGGAAGATGAACCTGCACTTACAGATTTCAAAAAGGTATTTATCAATGCCGAGATTCTGGAAGAGAACGGCGAAAAATGGCCTTTCAATGAAGGATGTTTAAGCATACCTGATATCCGTGAAGATATCGAAAGAAAGCAAAATGTGACCATTTCCTATTTTGATGAAAACTGGCAGGAGCATGAAGAAACGTTTAGCGGGCTAGCAGCGCGAATTATTCAGCATGAATACGATCATATTGATGGTAAACTTTTTGTCGATAAGCTAAGTCCACTACGTAAAGCCATGCTCAAAAATAGACTGACTTCAATTTCAAAGGGAATGGTGAAGGTTGATTATAAAATGAAGTTTCCTTCGGTTAAGAAGAGTAGAAGGTAGGTGGTTAGAATCTAGTAATTAGTATAGAGTATTGAGTAGTTAGTATTGAGTAGTTAGTATGAGAGTGCTTTGACTATTCATTTTTGATTAAAAATCTGATTTTTACTCTTAAAATTAAACCCTTCAGCTTTTTGCCTTCAGCTTTCCCCTTTTAACTTTGTCATTGCGAGCGCAGCGCGGCAATCTCAAATTATAATTGAATTCAGATCTTGAGATTGCTTCGTCGTTCCTCCTCGCAATGACAGCAGGATCTTTTAGAATTTTTATTTAAACCAGAATTCAAAACTTACAACCTATAACCTAAACCTATAACTTACAACTTAACACTTACAACTCAAAGACCTCTACTGCTCCCTACTCCTATCACCCTGCATAATTTGTTGGATAAGTGCTCCCCATGCAAAAGGATTCAGCAATGGATTTGCCAGACGCTGATTGATATTCCTGTTAACCAGGCGGTTATGATTATTCTGGAAATTAAAACTCTGCATTTCAGCACCATCTCTTGGAAGGCTGGCCATCATGGCAGATAAACTTTCACGTGAAACATTCTTCTTGGCTATTTCAAGATCATCGTCTGCAAATTTTAGCGTCATGAATTCTTTCTTGAATTCATCTGTGCTTGCCCAAGGATACACCCGCACCATTGGCAGATTAATAACATCCTGCTGCAACTTCATCAGAATGGTATACTTATTATCAGATAGATTTATTGGGATTACAACACCTTCACGCTTATAACCAACAGCAGTAAAAACCAATGTATCGCCTTCATTGGCAACAAATGAAAAATAACCTTTATAGTTGGCTGAAAAAAACTGATCCCTGCCAGTTACATTGGTAATAGTTACATATGGAACCACAGTATTACTGTCGCGGTTCATAATTATTCCTGAAAATTGCACGAGCTTCTTATCACTAACCTGGGATAACCCAGAAAGAGAACAAAACAGAAAAATAAGGAATAACCAATTTCGCATGCTTCAAAGTTAGTAAAATCGTATAGGAGTGATGTTAAATAGTGTTAAATAGTATTTAATACAGACAATATAATGATTTATTATGCAGTTAAGTTTACTTCAATCGTTCAGGTAAAACCGCCTCAGGATCATCTATATCAGTTAGATTGATTGCTTCAATAGACTCAATTTCCGGAACGGAACGTTTAATAGCCTGCTCAATACCAGCCTTTAATGTCATGATACTCATCGGGCATGAGCCACATGAGCCTAACAATCTAAGCCGCACAACATTATCAGTCGTTATTTCCTCAATGGATACATTTCCACCATCGGCTTCCAAATAAGGGCGGATAGTGTCTAATGCATTTTCAACTCTTTGCAACAAATCCATGATTCTTCTTTTTATAAAGATACAATTTTTTTAAAAAATGTTATTTAACAGCATTCAGAATAGCCACTTGTTGTGCCACACGCTCAGCAATCTCCAAAAAAGCTGAACCCATCGCATGATTATCTTCCAGAATTATAGGTTTTCCAAGATCTCCTGCATCACTGATACTTTTCACTAAGGGTATCTCACCTAAAAATGGGGTATTAAATTGCTTAGCGAGGTCTTGACCTCCATTTTTACCAAAAATATAATACTTATTATCGGGCAGTTCTGCTGGACTGAAATAAGACATATTTTCAACTACTCCAAGCAGAGGAATATTGATGGAGTCCATTAAAAACATACCAACGCCTTTCCGAGCATCAGCAAGTGCAACATTCTGCGGGGTAGTAACAATTACAGCACCCGTGATTGGAAATCCTTGGGCAACGGTAATGTGAATATCGCCCGTGCCCGGCGGAAGATCTACAACCAAATAATCAAGTTCACCCCAGTCGGCATCATTGAATAACTGCTTTACTGCAGTTGAAACCATTGGGCCACGCCATGGAACCGGCTGGTTGGGATCAGTAAAAAATCCGATTGAAAGTAATTTGATGCCGTACTTTTCTATGGGTTCTATCCGTATTTTACCTTCAGCATTCTGAGTGGATTTAGGACGGGCACCTTCTACTCCAAACATCATAGGGATAGATGGTCCGTAAATATCTGCATCAATCAAACCTACAATCGCACCTTTTTTAGCCAGTCCAAGTGCCAGGTTCACTGCCACAGTTGATTTACCTACACCTCCTTTGCCGGATGCAACTACAATAATATTTTTGATTCCAGCCAAGGCCCTTTCTGGTCTGCTGGTTACTCTAGAGGTCATATTAATAGCTAGCTCTGCCTCCTTGCTCACGAAATGAAGAATAGCATTTCGACAGGCATTTTCAAGCATTGCTTTCATCGGACAGGCCGGTGTGGTCAATACTACTGAAAAACTTACCTTGTTGCCATCAATCTTTAGATCTTCAATCATATTGAGTGTAACCAGATCTTTCTTTAGATCGGGATCCTCTACATTACGAAGTGCATTATATATTTGTTCCTGCGTGATCATTTTTGAATATTAAGGAGATAATATTTTTTGATTATGTTTATCTCAAATCTACTAAAAGTACTAAGTTTATTGTTAGAAGATGAAGGTTTTTACAGTGAACTGACCTGCAATTATTAATCAGCCTGAAACCTATTTTATCTAAAAGCCTTTTCTTTCAATTAATGAATATTTTACTACATGCGGATACCCGAAAAATATTATAAGATTACCAGGATTTCAATGCTTAGCCTACTTGCAATTATTTTCATTGCGGCTGGGATAGCCTTTGCCAAACGTGAAGCTTTACTTAATGCGGCTATCAAAAAGGTGATCAATAAAGCGGATAGAGAGTTTGATCTGGAGCTGAAAATTGAAAGCGCTAAATTTGTTGGGTTGAGCAGCGTAAACTTTAAAAATATAACTGCCGTGCCAAGGGGAAGAGATAGTTTGGCAAAAATTCAAAACTTTGAAATAGGTATCAAATTGTTTCCTTTGATTTTTGGAGATATAAAAATTGCTGAAATAAATCTGGATAACGGAATCATTAACCTGGTCAAAAAAGATTCCACAAGCAATTATGATTTTCTTTTTCGCAAAAAGCAGTCTGATACTACAAAAGCAAAGCCTGAATTAGACTTGGCAAAGTTTGCTAATAATCTGATCAATAAAATGTTGTATAAAATTCCGGATGATATGGATATCAGGGATTTTAGAATAAAATTTACCGATGACTCAAGCCTTGTTGATATCCATACCACAACTGCAACAATTGATGGGGGTGATGTCAGTTCAACAATTAAAGTAAACGGAAATGAATCAACCTGGCATATAGAGGGCAGCGTTGCTCCGGGCGATAAAAAACTCAACCTGATGCTTTTTGCAGATAATAAAAAGGTTGAATTGCCCATTATCCAAAAAAAATTCGGACTAAAACTCAATTTTGATACGGCATCAACCGAGATGAGAGGGGTTAATCGAAGCGGAGATGAGCTCCAGATCAGTGGCTCATGGAAAGTTAAAAACTTGCTGGTAAACCATTCCCGCATTTCATTGAATGATATAATTGTACAGGATGCCGCATTGGATGCAGATATGTTGATTGGCAAGAATTTTATTTCAATCGATAGCACTTCAACCATTCACTTAAAGGATATTGACATTCATCCTTATTTAAAATATACCCTTTCGCCCTCTAAAATTTACGAATTAAAAATCTTTACAGAAGAGCTTGATGCCCAGCAATTGATTAATTCATTCCCGCAAGGATTGTTCGAATCACTAGAAGGTATCCAGGTTGCTGGGAAACTGCAATACAAACTTGATTTTTACCTCGACTCTGAAAAGCCGGACGATGTTATTTTTAATTCCAGGCTAAAAAATTCAGGGTTCAAAGTAAAAAAATGGGGAAAAGCGAACCTTCAGAAGATCAATGGAAGTTTTGTTTATACCCCTTATGAATATGGTGTACCGATGCGGGATATTATTATAGGTCCTGAAAATCCGGATTATACCCCAATTGACCAAATTTCTCCCTATTTAAAAAATGCGCTGCTGACTGCAGAAGACCCTTCATTCTATAGCCATAATGGATTTGTTGAAGAATCTATCCGAAAATCTATCGCTACTAATTTTAAAGAAAAAGCATTCAAGAGAGGCGGAAGCACCATTTCTATGCAACTGGTAAAGAATGTTTATCTGAACCGACAAAAAACACTGGCCAGGAAGATTGAAGAGATTTTGATTGTTTGGATCATGGAAAATGGCCGTCTGTCAAGTAAAGAACGCATGTATGAAACCTATCTTAACCTGATTGAGTGGGGCAGAAATGTGTATGGTATTGGTGAAGCGTCTCGATACTATTTTAGTAAGAATCCGGCAGAGCTTACTATCGGAGAGAGTATTTTTCTTGCCAGTATAGTTCCAAAGCCTAAATCAGGTTTGTACCGGTTTGAAGGTGATGGAAGTTTAAGATCTGGGCTATCATCCTATTTTAATTTTATTGGTGGAATTATGGCCAGCCGCGGATTGACTCCCCCCGACAGTACTTATTACGGATTTTATTCTGTCCGATTAAAAGAAAGCTTACGATCTGGTTTACCCCTTGATTCGCTGGTTTCAGATAGCTTGCTGATTGACATTGGTGCCGAGGAACAGGATGGAATTCTGCAGCAGCTATTTGGTAAAAAACGAATAGATAGCCTACAAGTTAAGGAAGCCCCGAAGCCAAAGAATATTCCTAGAGACAGTGTTATAATAAGGACGCCAAGTACTCGAAAAGACAAACGGGAGCAGAGAAAATTGGAGAGGGACTCTAAAATTAAAAAAGGAATTAGTAAATATATCTCCAAATTAAAGCAATGAAGATAGAAATTGATGAGAAAAACTTCGAGCTAATGCTGGAATATGAGCAGATCAGGAAAAGGATTCGCCTCTTAGCTATTCAGCTTAATGTTGATTTCGAGAATCGTATTCCGGTGTTTATTGGAGTACTGAATGGCAGTTTCATATTCCTTGCCGATCTGATTAAAGAGATCCATATTTCTTGTGAAGTAAGCTTTGTGAAGGTTTCATCTTACGAAGGAGATAAAAGTAGCGGAAAGATAAAAAAAGAAATTAGCCTGCAGATGCCTTTAAAGGATCGTGATGTGATCATTGTGGAAGATATAGTTGACAGTGGTAAAACGCTCGAATATCTGCTAGAGATGATCAATAAGGAAAATCCTGCTTCTGTTAATGTTTGTACACTCTTATTTAAACCGGAATCATTAAAAGTCAAGATTGATAAGATAAATTATATCGGGTTTGAAATTGCGGATGAGTTTGTTCTGGGTTATGGCCTGGATTATAACGGTTTAGGTCGTAATTTGAGAGATATTTACAAAGCAGTTTAAGCATAAATAGTAAACAGTCAATAGAAGTTTAATTTGAAAAATTGTATTTTTACTCGGAACTAACCATTATAAAATGACTATTCACAAAGAAGGCTATACTTCAATCGCACTCTGTATTCTCTTTATTTTAGTATTGAATGCAGTTGTACACTACCTTCTTCCCAATACTGCCTGGTTTACTTGGATTATTTATATTTTATCATTTGCCTTGTTCGTGATCATACTTCAGTTTTTCAGGAGTCCGGCAATTACGGTAATAATGAATGATCAGCATGTAATTTGCCCTGCAGATGGTAAGGTAGTTGTGATTGAGGAAACGGAAGAAACGGAATTTCTTAAAGATAAGCGTATTCAGGTTTCCGTTTTCATGTCGCCAATCAATGTACATATTAATAGAAATCCAATTTCGGGTATCGTTAAATATTACAGATACCATCCTGGAAAATTTCTGGTAGCATGGCATCCAAAATCATCTACTGAAAATGAAAGAACCACGGTTGTTATTGAGAATAAAGCAGGCGTTTCAGTTCTTTTCCGTCAGATAGCAGGTGCTTTAGCCAGAAGAATTGTTTGTTATTCTAAAGAAGGTCAGCAAGCTGTGCAGGGAGAGGAATTCGGTTTCATTAAATTTGGTTCCAGAGTAGACTTGTTTTTACCTTTAGGAACTGAAATCAAAGTAGGACTTGGTGAAACTGTAAAAGGAGGCATCACAGTTTTAGCACATTTAAAAAACTAAGAAAATAACATGAAAAAAATATCAGGATTTTTAGCGATCGCATTCTTTGCAGCAACATTATCGGTAACTGCCCAAGAGCCTAAATCTGCTCCAAAGCCAGCAGAAAAAATGGAATGTAAAATGGGTAAAGACTGTAAGATGAGCTGTTGCTCAGACAAGTCTAAGACTAGCGAAAAAGCTTCAAAAGCATCAAAGAAAAACAATTAATTTGATTCTGGATTCATGATTTAAGGATAAGTATTGTCGTGCAGATGATCCTTATCCTTTAATCAAATCCTTTAATCCTGATTGATTAGGACTTTTTTCAAAAGCTTAATTTATTCTTTCGGATTAAATATCAGCGTGCTTAATTGCGTTGGATCAAACATTTCATTGGCAATTTCAAGCAAATGAGGGGCAGTCACTTTGTTAATTTTAGCAAATACCTCTTCCAGAGAATCGACCCGGTTAAAGTCTAGTAGGCTTTTACTCATAGAAATGATCAGTCCCATTCTGTTTTCCTCACCTAATGCAATCTGACCTATGAATTTATGTTTGGCCTGCTGTAATTGAACGGGCCCTAGTTTTTGATCCCGGAGTTTCTTTAGTTCCTTTTCGAGCAGTTTGATAGCCTTTTCAGTTTTTTCAGTATCTGTTCCAAAGTAGATAGAAAAAATACCCGAATCGCTCATTGGGGTATAGTTCGACTCTATGGTATAGGTAATGCCATATTTTTCTCGAATTTCCAGGTTCAGACGTGAGCTCATACCTGTTCCGCCCAATAAATTGTTCAGAAGCAAAAAGGCTGTCCTGTGTTTATGGTGAAAAGAGTACGATCGGTTGCCAATCACACAATGTGCCTGATTGATAGGTTTACTAAAAATACTGTGTTTTGGGCTATAGTTCCCTATTTTTTGGCGTACTCTCTCCGTTAAATTGGCTGGTACCTTTCCGTAAAGCTTCTCGCTGATGCGGATAACTGTCTTAAAATCATAATCTCCGAAAATCCCAATGATGATTTCATCTGTACGATAATTGGATTTCATAAACAGCTGAATATCTTTTTTCTTAAAGCCTTTTACTGATTCGGGGGTTCCCAGAATATTTCTGCCCAATGGATGACCTTCAAAAAGCAGATCCTCAAAATCATCGTTAATGGCTTCATCAGGCTGATCCTGATACGAAGAGATTTCATCTAGAATAACCTCTTTTTCCTTATTCATTTCTTCTTCAGGAAATACAGAATGAAATAGGATATCCTCAAAAAGATCAAGTGATCTTTCTAGATGTGGTTTTAAGAAAGAGGCATGAACACAAGTATATTCTTTGGTGGTATAGGCATTCAAATCTGCACCAACCAGCTCCAGTCTGTTTAATATCTGGTTTGTATTTCTTTTCTCGGTTTGTTTGAACAATAGATGTTCAATAAAATGGGCCATTCCATCTTTAGACTGATCTTCATCGCGCGAACCGGCATTGATTATAATGCAGGCATGCGAAATATTTGAAGGGCTTGGTTTATGCAAAACACGTATTCCATTTTGCAGCTGGTGAACCTGGTAATCCATTTAGTAAAGGTAGAGAATAGAATTAGCAAATGAGAAGTGGATGTCGGAGGTCTGAAGTCTGAAGCCTGAAGTCTGATGTCTAAAGTATGAAGCCTGATTTCCGATATCCTCAGATCTCCTACCTCAGTTCCCCTACCTCCTACCTCAGTTCCCCTACCTCAGTTTCCCCTTATACGTCTTTTTGAACAACTCAAATCGTGGAATAGAAACCGCCCTTACATAACCCTGATTTGGATTGTGTTCGATATAATCTTGATGGTACTCTTCTGCTCTGTAGAATTCTGTGAGTGGTTTTAATTCAGTTACTACTGACTTTCTAAACCTTCCGGAGTTCGTAATGTCTTTCACAGCCTGTTGAGCGGCCAATTTTTCTGTTGGCCCGGTATAAAATAATATGGAGCGGTAAGATGAACCTCGGTCGGGTCCCTGCTGATTGGGAGTTGTAGGGTCATGTGAAGCAAAAAATACTTTACATAATTCAGCATATGAAATTACTTTAGGGTCATAGTAAATTAGTACTGTTTCTGCATGTCCGGTTGTTTCGGTATTTACTAAATCATAGGTTGGGTTTGGCACTGTACCTCCGGCATATCCCGAAATAGCCGAGTCTATGCCAATTACTGCTTCAAAAATATGCTCTGAACACCAGAAACATCCTTCAGCAAAAGCTGCAATGGCCTTTCCTTTAGGTGCTGTGAGTTTCACTTTTCTAACATCAGTTTTTTTCTGAGATATGGCATCACAGGAAAATAAAACTAGGATTAGTGATAATGCGGATATGATACTTAGATGGCGTTTCATTTTAATACTTTAGTTTAAGATACGTAACAATATATCGTATAGATTTGTTTTCTGGATCAATAAGTGGGTTAATCAATTTTTTAATCTTCTTCTTGTGTAAAACGTATATTCTGTTTTATTGACATTTTGTGATGCCGGTTTATCTCTTCTTTAAACCGATCAAAATCAAAATTCTGAGCAGTGCCGCAATCGAGCATGTTAAAATAAACAGAAGGCCTGATACTTTCAAAATATTCACCAATATTACTGCTCCATAACAGTTGGCAATCGCCTTTTACCTCATGCACTATTTCTGATATGCCATCTTGAAATTCTATTGTTCTGATATGTACACTCTCCAGGTTCCCTTGTGGAAAAAAGAGCAATAAGTTACCGGGTTCATTTAATATTTCAGCAGCATAAGCCATACTTTCTTTGACAGAGTATTTACCTGGCTCAATAGAAAATGAACCAAGATACCTTAGCCACCAATTCAATTCCATTTGCTTTTTTAAGGACATAATGTAGAGTCTTTTCATTTTGCCCTGTTTAATAAGTACTTGGTAGGCTAGATAAAAGCCTAAAAAGCCATCACCGAAACTAAAGTGATTGCACGATAAAATATAAGAATGTTCTGATTTTATCTCAACAGGCTTAATGACTAACTTATTAAAGTAAAATATCCTGAAAAATTGCGTTAGGCAGTAGCCACCCACTTTTAACCAGAAAAGCGATAAGGGTTTTGATTTAATGATCATAATAACAAATCTGCTAAAACTTTGGCAAAACGTTTATTGATCAATTCATGTCCTTCATTTAAATTCAATATTTCCGCGTTTTTAACTTGAGGTAAAAAGGTTTTCCCAATGGCAATCGGATATGCATGATCATGTTTCCCAAAAATGAAAATACTTCGAATAGGATGCTTGTTTAAATTATATACAAGTTTTGCTTCATCGGTTATTAAAAATCGTAAATAGGTGATGCTGGCGTATAGATTAAACCTTAATTCATGCGTTGCAATTTCATTTAAAAGAATTCTATGTCCGTCGGCATCTATGAATCGAGCCCGCTTAAGCATGTTTAACATGTTAACTATGGTATTTTTACTTAAAGATACTTTCTCAATGATTTTATTTCCGATTTTATTTCTACTAAAAAACTGGATAATATTTCCGGGTTTAATGGATGATGGTGCCGCAATAATATATTCATGAATCATTTCGGGAAGTTCTTCAACAATTGTGGTTGCATAGTGGGTACCCATTGAATAACCTATTACTGAAAAACGTTCAATCTTATTTGCACTACAAAACTCCAGAATAAGGTTGGCCAATGCACTTTTTGTTAATCCTGCTTTTACAGTATCCAAACTTTGATCCTTTAGCTTTGTAGCTTTATGAAAAAACAAATCGAATCCCCAAAAAGTATATTTATTTCCTAATTCCAGCTCTAATCCCCGAAACTGTTTTCCATGCATCCCAAAACCATGAAAGCAAAGCATGTGCTTCTCACCTGTCCCATATTTATAATAATGGAGATCAACAAAATCGGAGCTATAAAAATGAGAGGTCAATGGATTAAATTAAGTATTAATTAATGCCAGTGCCCAGGCATATTCAGCATCATGTGATATGGTAAGGCTAACTTCGAGGTTTTTAAGATGTTCGGGCAATACTACCGTTGGCATTCCTGCTTTTTTGGCCCTGATGATTTCTATTTTTTTCCATCCCAGAGAAGATGGATCCAGTTGTTTAACAGCTTTATAAACCGCTTCCTTAGCTGCCCAGGTAGAGGCATAGCGCTGAATGGAATCATCGAAGCTCTCACAATAAGTGATTTCGGCAGGGGTATATACCTTATTTTTGAAAAGATCGTTGAGCGAAAGTTTAAAGTTTTCTATGTGTACCAAATCATTGCCCACAGCAAATGTACGCTGTGCAGTTAATTGATTTACAGATATTTCCAACTTACTCTGCATCTATAACAGGTACTGCCATGATATTAAATCCACCATCCACAAAATGAATGTTGCCGCTTACTTTTTTCGATAAATCAGAGAAATAATAGAGTGCAGCATCTCCAACATCGCTTGCATCAATATTCCCTAATGGAGCCATGTATTTGCCTAATTTACGCATTTTACGAACACCATTGATTCCACCCGATGAAGTAGTCATAACCAGTCCGGCAGAAATTGCATTTACCCGCACCTGCTTGTTACGAAAGTAGCTTGCCAAGTACAACATGATATTTTCAAGAGCCGCCTTATTGATTGCCATTCCTCCATATTGTGGAATAACTCTGTTAGCAGCATTATAAGTAAGGGTTAAGATGGATGCATTTTTCTGTAATATATTTTCGGCCACACGGGCTATTCTTAACAGAGAATAGGCGCTGATATTAAAAGAGTCCATCAGGTCTTCGAAAGGAATATCTATATAAGCTGGAACCGGGCCTGAGCTACCAATAAAATTGGAACATAGCACTTTGGTATTCGCAAAGGCAACTCCATGCAATACGTAATCAATGGGGCCATGGGTATTGTATACCGCATTCAGAAAGTTACTGATCTGAGCTTCATCTCTAACGTCAACCTGCATCGCAAGTTGGGTATCAAGACCTAATTTTTCAAGCAGGTACAACACTTCGTCGCGCGTATCTTCCACATAGCTTAATGCAATTTTGCAGCCTGACTGATGTAGTTTTACAGCAATATTATAAGCAATAGATTCTTCATTTCTAACTCCGAAAATTGCTGCAACTTTACCCGAATTATTTATCATGTTTTGACAATTTTAAGGCACTGTTAGTACCACCAAACCCATAATTAAGGCATACAATGCTATTAATGGGTTTTGAAAAACTTTTTTGTGGGATTAAATGACGATAAGCCGCTAATGGTTTTATCGGACCTGTCCATCCCGCATTTTTCTGAAATGTTTCCAATTCAGGGTTGAGGTTTGTAGAATTTAAACAGGGCAATACCTTTTGCTCTTTAAGCATCAGTAATGCAGTTATAAATTCTACGGAACCTGCACCACCCAGCATATGTCCGAATTGTGATTTTGGTGCAGAAATATGGTAGCCTTCTTCACCCAATGCATCAACTACACTTAACAGTTCAATAGCATCTCCTGATGGTGTAGATGTACCATGTACTTTTACTACATCGGGTCTTTGGTTTGAACCGGCCATTACTCCTTTCCATAACCTTTGCTGACCTTCAAATGATGGATAGAACATATCTCCATCGCCGTCTGAATTATTAAAATATTCATCAATCACTCCTAAGATTTCAGCACCACGGGATACCGCTTGCTCATATTCCTCAAGGGCAACTATACCTGCACCAAATGAGCAAACAAACCCATTTCTGTTCATATCAAAAGGTCGTGAGCTTTCTTCCGGGCTAAAACCCCGGCTTAAAACCATCATTCCATCAAAACCAATAAAGGTTTCAAGTGACGTACTTTCTACACCGCCTGCTATTGCACGATCTTGTAGCCCGTATTTGATTAGTCGGTAGGCATGTCCAATATTACCGAGTCCGGTGGCGCAAGCAGAGCTAATGGTTTCGCAAACCCCTTTGTTTTTGATGAGGACCGAAACATTGGCTGCTTCGCGATAGGTCATTGTCCGGTCAACAGTATGACCACCTGAATGCCGTGTTTTTCTGCCAAAAACGTAAAAATTGTGCCATCCGTTTCTGAGAATTACATTAGCTGAACCACCAGAACCTATCACCACGCTGGTTTGTTCTGACTGCACTAGGCTTGTTGACCAGCCAGCCATTTTTATGGCATCCTGTGTTGCCAGCATTGTCCAGATGCTACCTACGTCTGAAGTTGCCAGGTTCGCATCCGGGATACGGTTCAATTTATCAATATAGGTTTCCGGATAGGTGCCTTCCATTGCATCCCAAATTACCTCCAGATCCATTTCTGACTCTGTGATGAAACCCGCTACTGTAGACCTGACCTGCTTTTCATAAGCCATTGCCTCACCGAATGTTCGTATTAGACTTTGGTTAGCAAATAGCTTATTTGTAAACTCAGAAAGATTCTTGCAGGTTGGAAACGCTCCTCCCATGCCTACTACTGCCACCTTTCGGCCAGGTATATTAGCCACGCGCTTTTACTTTTAAGATCAGATCAATAACGTCCTTAACTGTTGATCCTAAACCATCAATATCATCGTCTTCGAATTCGATATCAAACTTTTGCTCGACTTTGGCAACTATTGCAATCATTTGAGATGATGGTACATTCATATCAGCTAAAAAATCAGTTTCTTCTGTTACTCCAACTAGTTTTTCAGGCTCTATCATTCTTACAGTTTTAAGCACCTCTATCAAACCGTCAATAATTTCTTCTCTTTCCATTTAAATTTTACTTTTTGTTTTTGCTCTAAAATATTCTATATCAATTTCTCTCCCTGTTATATCATAGAAATCAGAAATAAGTTTAAAGTCAGGTGAGAGATCATATTTGAGTAAACGCTCTTCGTTAAAATCTTTTAAATATTCGTCAAGGTTTAAGCCATCGGGGCATCTGTAAATCCTTCCATCGCAAACCATTTGTTTGAATTTATAAAAGGTTATTTTACCCAGCATAATATAAGTATCGCCCTTTTCAAGTGCAGACATGAAGTTCACATTACCTACGCTAATAAAGCTTGGGACTGATTTTGTTCTTAAATCTATGGGAGCACAACTATTTTTCTGACAGATTAAAAACATGGATAAAGAAGCAGTCGTGGCCTGAACAAATGACTCTATCTGATCTACTCCTCTAAAAATTCCAAAGTGGTCTTCTACATCAAAATCAGTAGGAGTATAGCTTGCTACTACGCCTATTTTTGGTGAGTGCCAGTGATATTTATCTACAAGAAGCTTTTTAGGACCGTAGGCAATCAGTATTTCTCTCGGATGTATTGAACACAGACTTTCTACATGTTTGCCCTTATCATAATATCCCACCATTTATATTTATGTTAGTTCCGTTAATATATGATGCTTTATCCGAAATTAGGAAAGCAACCACATCTGCAACCTCGTTCACATTACCAAAACGATTTGCAGGTATGGCTTTTTTATATTCTTGTCTAAAATTCTCAGGCACCTTTTCAGTCATCTCTGTTTCAATAAAACCTGGGGCTATGCTTAATATTCTGATGTTATGTTCTTCGCTCAAGGCTGCAACTTCGCGGGCTAGTGATTTTGAAAGGGCTGTTAAACCAGCTTTTGTTGCCGAATAAACCGCCTGAAATGCATTGCCAGTTTCACCAACGCATGAACTAACATTGATAATAACCCCCCGTTTATTTAAGAGGAATTGTTTCATTACAGCCTTACAGATCATTATTGGAGCTTTCAGATTTACTTGCAGTATCCTGTCTATCTCCAGTTCTGGCTGATAAACTAGGGGTTTGTCAAATGTTATGCCTGCATTATTGATTACTCCGTACAGCGTATCACCGTGCTCTTTTTTAAGGCGTTTACAAAATTCACTCAGTTCGTTTGGATCACTAAGGTCAGCACAGAGCAAGTGGTGTTTTGGATCAATAGAGGTAAAACTTTCCTTGCGTGTGGCATGTAAGATCAATGTATATTCTTTAGATAACGCATTCGATATGGCCAGGCCCAAACCCCTACTTGCTCCGGTTATCAGTATCTTTTTTTCCGGCATTTTAACCTAATAAGTTTTAATGATAATCTTTTCTTTATGTAGCGCTACAGACTATGATATCTGTAAATTAAAGAATCAAATATAATTTTTAAATTAGGTATACTTTGTTGGATTTGAAAATTAATTAACTATAATTCATTCAACCTTCTTAAGCCTTCTTTGGCTTGAGTATCAATACCAATTTGGTACTCATGATTTCTCATTCCAAGGGCTATATTATACAGATCAGTAGCCTTTTTATAGTTTTTAATGTATTCGTAAATAGTACCTGATTTTAAGGCTGAATTTGCTGCAAAATAATAGGTTTGATTTTTACCTAAATTAATTGTCCGCTGATAATTAAGCAGTGCATCATCAAAATCATTCATCATATCATACGTACGTCCAAAGCGGTAGTAAAGCTCGATTTTATCCTTTAGGTTTTTTAAATCACTAACTTGAATTGATTTTAATTGAGCCAGCGCACTCGTATAATTACCCCCGTCAAAATAGATTCTTGCCCTCAATAAAGTTATATTGGGCTTAACGTCATTCGCTTCTTTCAATGCTTGCTTATCTTTTTCATTAATTACTGAACCCTTGGTACGCACCATGCTGAGGTAATAGTTGTATTGCGGAAGATTATTTCTTAGCAGATAATAAAAAGCAAGTCTTAGATAGGTATCCTTAATATAATTGGTACTTAGAGTTTCATTCGCAAATTTGCTGAGGTAGATATTTGCATCCGAATCCATCCGGCAAAGTTTAGCATTACCCATCAGGTAGTTCATCAGTGGAAGGTCGGCGTATTGGTTGCCTTTGGGTGCGGCATCAATAAATTTAATTGCTGCATCTGCATGTCCGGTTCTAAAAGCAGTATAACCTTGCAAATAAGCTTTGAGTAGGCTTTTGTCATTCATACTATTTAAAAGTGGTGCCAAATCGCTGTAACTATTCCTGCCCTGAATCACATCTAAATTTGTAAAACAAATTAAAAACACAATTTCATCATTATAATAACTATACCTACTATTCGTAATCTGTAGCCTGAACCGTTCTAATTGCTTATTTCCTTTCGTAATATTTCCCTGAATACCCAAAATACTGGCTATCCCTTTCATATTTGTTGGAATAGCTCCAAAAATCACTTCTATCAATCCCAGGCTTTTTTGATTGGGCAAAAAGTCCTTAAACTTTTGATTGTTTTCAGTTAATAGGTCTTTTGCCTTTTTAAAATCATATGTAGAAGACATGTATTCACCGAATTTAGCCTTAATCATTCCTGATTGAAGATAAATTTCTGCCTGTGCAAAAAGATAATAGGGAGAAGTTTTATCATTTTTTCTGATCGCATCTATCCTGCCTGATTTCCTATCCTTAAACTTTTCGAATTCAATTTTGTTTTCTGAAGTAAGGAGGAATAAAAAATCAATATAATTATCGAGCAAGACTGGAATGCCGTTTTGCGGATTATTAATTTTTTCGTCCCGGATCAATTTCCTTGCATCGTTAAAACGAAGGTCAAATATAGCCTGATATGCTGTTACTGAATTAGGATTGAATACGAAGTTTGCATTTACTGCTTCATGAATACCAAAGAAAATAAGCAGGGTTATCAAATATTTATGATGCATTCTGGGATAATTCGCTTTTAAAATATGAGTATTGATTAATCTTGATATTGCTTTTTGAAGTCTTTACAAAAATAGATTTATTTTCTCAATTGATTTTATTGGTAGATGAATTGAGTTTGGATAGTATCGCAAAATGCGATACCATATCCTCAACCTCTTTTGCAGATAATTGAAGCCTGAAATTTTCTGGAAATAGGTTTTTATTACGTTTTACTAAGATGTTAAGAGTTTTTGGATTATGTCCCAACTACCCAGCCCATCCATCCCTATCCAAACTTCGGTAATGTATTGCCTCGGCAAGATGTTCCAGCAGGATCTCGTCCGTACCGGCCAGGTCAGCAATTGTTCTAGAAACTTTCAGAATCCGGTCATACGCTCGGGCAGATAAACCCAGTTTTTCCATCGCCTGTTTTAATAGGATTTGTCCGGTGTCGCTGATGCGGCAAATGTTCCGTACCATATTTGGACTCATCTGGGCATTGCAGAATACTTCTTCTTTATCTTCAAACCGTATAATCTGGATATTTCTTGCTTCAGTAACCCGTTCGCGAATCTCTTTGCTTTTTTCACTCAGCCGTTCGGAAGAGAGCTCATTAAAGTTTACTGGGGTTACTTCTACATGGAGGTCAATTCGGTCTAAAAGCGGACCGGAAATCTTACTCAGGTATTTTTGAACCACTCCTGGCGCACAAATGCATTCTTTTTCGGGGTGATTAAAATATCCACATGGGCAGGGGTTCATGGAGGCCACCAGCATAAAACTGGCAGGGTAGTTCACGGTTGATTTTGCCCTGGATATGGTCACCCTGCGTTCTTCTAGAGGTTGACGCATGACTTCGAGCACGCTCCGTTTAAATTCGGGCAGTTCATCCAGAAAAAGTACTCCATTATGCGCAAGGGATATTTCTCCGGGCTGGGGGTTGGTACCTCCGCCAACCAAAGCCACATCACTGATGGTATGATGCGGAGATCGGAATGGCCTGATGGTCATCAATGAATCGGATGCAGAGAGTTTTCCAGCAACTGAATGGATCTTGGTGGTATCGAGGGCTTCATAGAGGTCAAGTGGCGGTAAGATGGTTGGCAAGCGTTTGGCTAGCATAGTCTTGCCGGCTCCCGGCGGACCGATCAGAATATTAATGGGTATCTATTATACTATATTATAAATTTGTAACTTTGTACACTATTACAATTAAAATAGATGTCAAAAAAGTTTGCGATTTTATTAGTAAGGGTTAGTACTATGGGTCAGAGTAATGACCCTCAGACTGAAGATCTTAAGAAATATGCTCTTTCCTTAGGTTATAACCAACTAAAGATAATTGAAACAAAAGAAAGTGGATTAGCTGATTTAGATAAGAAAATCGGGACTAATCAACTATTCTCATTTATTAAGGATAATCCAAAATACAATGTTGTATTCTCAACAGAAATTTCAAGAATTGGTAGACGACAAAGTGTTTTACATCAGATAAAGGAATGGTTAGTAAAGAATAAAATCCAATTATTCGTAAAAGATATTGGGTATTCATTATTTGATGAAAATGGTAAAGTGACGATGGGAGGTGATATGATGTTTAGCCTTTATGGTCTTTTCGCAGAATCTGAAATTAAACAGAAAAAAGATAGATTTAGAAGGGCAAAACAAAGTTTAATGGAAATGGGGTATTCAATTCCAGGTAAACTATTATTTGGTTACAAAAGAGTAAAAGGGGAAGGAGATAAAAACACATATATTTTAGACCCTGTAAACTCTAAAGTAGTAAGAACTATTTTTAATTGGTATATAAACGGAATTGATAAAAGTGAGAAAAATGTATCAATAAGACGTATTTCAATAGAATGTGTAAAAAAAGGATTACCGAAGTATACTCATAGTAAGAGAAATGTAAACAAATTATTAAAAGAGGAAGGGTATACAGGAGAAAAAATTACCAATAACAAAAGGAAAAATTTAAATTATGAAGATGGTGGGTCTGAAGAGAAATATTTTATTACTAACAATAAAATAAAATACCCCATAATCATTGATAGAGAAACTTTTGACCTTGCACAATCAAGTTTAATACAGAAGAACTCAAGAGTTGACAAATCCACTAAAAATATCACACTTCTATCCCAACTGATTAAGTGTGATAAATGTGAAAGTCATTATAGTGGAAATTACAGAAATATCAATGGTTACGATCGAAGTAGTTATAGATGTAGTAGTAGAAGTGGTATGAAATTCTGCAAAAACACTAAATCAATCGGAATGTCATTGATGGATAGTGTAATATGGAGTTTAATTAAAACAGATTTTTACTTATTGTCCAAAGTAATTTCAAATTATAATCCAAATAATGAAGTTGAGCCCCTTAAGAACTCATTAAGGTTATTAGAAGAAAGAATTACCCAAATAGATGAAGAAGTATCATCAATGAGTGAATCGATGAAAGGGTTTAGGAATTTTAAGAATATCTCAGGTATAGAGTTCATCAATACCATTACTTCGAAACTACAAAAATTAGATAAAGAAAGAAATCGTTTAGAAAACCAAATTTCTAAAGTTCAGATAAGTTTAATGGCTAACGAGATTGATTTTAATAATCTATTTAGTTCAGTTAAACCCAATCTTGATATAATTGAAAACTCTAAAGAGTTATTAAAGAAGTATATCAACCTATTCATTTCTAAGATAAACATAACTTTTCAAGGAACTCGATATTCCATAATTGAAGTGAATTTTAACCTTTATAGTTATCATCCAATTACAGAAATAATAGTACCCAAAGAATTAAACGGGGGAACCAGACTATTAACAGAATTAAAATCAAAGACGTGGGTAGTTTTAGACAAAAAAAATACTCAACACATAAAGACATACAAAACAACAGAAGAATTAAGATTAACAGAGGATAAACAAGGAATTATCCTTACAGATTATTCCCAATCTAAAAGAAAGAAAGAAATCACAATACCTCTTGATGAAATTCAATTACTCCAATACAAAGATTTAATCGATCGATTTCAATTTTTTAAGTTAAAGTCACCATCTTAAATTGCCTCAAAATAAAGGTATTAGATTTTACACCCTTGAAATCCCCTATTTTGGGGATTTTTTTATGCAATATTCTTGATTTAATCGTCTTATGATATATGAATGTTTTTTTTGAGACAACTCGGTATTCCTCTCAACTCTTTACTATTTATAGATATTCCTTTCCACTTGGAATAATAAATAAAACCACATAGAGGGTAATTCCACTTACTATGCAATTATACTAACAAACAACAATATGAAAACTTCAATTTTTAATGGATTAAACACAGGAAAACTGGATTTTGACTATAATGTCAGATATAGACCAAGAATAAATGTTACACCACTTTCAATGAATAGACAAATACAATACCTGTTCAAAGGTGTAGATTATGAACATATCTGTTATGTTTGGGAAAATGACAAGTATTCAAATCATAAACATTCTCATAGTCTTATAAAGACATCGGACAAGGATTTAATATTACAACTACAAGAAAATCTAAAATCTACTAAAAAACCGATTATAGGGGATAGAGAAATCCTTATTAGAGAAATAAAGAATTTGGTAAGTCCCACAACAGGTGAGATATTGAAAATAGATAAACACAGAAAAGTAGTAGTTGAACACAATGAAATAAGAGGAAAACACGGAGTAGTTTATGTTGAACCTGTTTTAAGTAATATTTCATCCTCGATTTATACACACAAGTTCACTGACCATGGGTCAAACTTTGGGTATATTATACCTTACTTAACCTTTCAAACTCCTTTATCACAACCTTCGTGTAATTAGAATTGGTATCGTAACCCCAGACGGACATTCCGAGGGTATATCCATCAAAAAGAACTCCAGAAAGTCCACTATAACAATCTAGGAGATGGAAATCACTCATATTTTTAATTCTATTTGTAGGAGTTAGATTTGGTGTAACTAACGCAAGTAAAGACCTACGAAGGTCTTCTGGAAATGGACATGGGTGAAGAATATTAAATTGTTTTTTAGATTTAATTTGATTTGCAACAGGTGTTGATATTATATCTAACATTTCACTATCCCAATAATCTTGTAAGTTCTTTTTACCATCACTCAAATAAGGGGAATATCCAGATTGATTTCCTCTATGATATGGTGTAGAATTGTTTTCAGTTTTTGACTTAATTCTAAAATGATTGAAATTGTACTTTCTTGATTTAGTGATGAAAAACACTACCTCGTGAGATGTAGACAACCTTGTCTTTACTGAATTTGGAATTGGGTTGACCTTTCGGACACAAATCTCGTTGATTAATAAAAAGGGTTTCCTTTTCATCATTTCAATTACAATTTTATGTGGAATATTCATTAGGGAACCATTTTTGTCATACGTATTTCCTAAATGAACGAACATCACTCCACTTTTTGATAACACCCTAAAACACTCATCCATAACGTCACAAACATTACTGATATAATCTTCTACATTTTTCTCATTCCCGTGTTCATTAGACTTTTTAGAATAAATCCTATGACGATAGAAAACTGGACTACATATGATTGCATTTATTTGTTCACTGGGGATTTCAGACATATCCACAGAGGATTTACAAAAAATATTAAATCTCCCTTTTGAAGTATTCTTTTTACCCCTTATAAAGTTGGGAGTAATTGATTGATCTTCTTGAGTTTCCCTCTTACATAGTATATGTGCTTGTGAAATTGAAATTTCATCCAAATCAATCTTTTCAAGTAGTTCAGGTCTGATTGACCTAATTGTTTTTAATTTACTTATTTGACCTTCCGCAATACCTATCCTTTTACTAATAACCTTTCTTTTATCCCCCTTGATTAACTCGGCATTTGTGACGACATCATTTTTATTTTCTTTACTTGTGTAATAGTACTTTTCGAGAATATCAATTTCTCTTAAAAGAGTTGTAGCTTTTTTAAGTCTTGTACTATTGTAAGAAATTATGAAAAGAGGAATATCCTCCTCTTCAACTTCTATCAATTTGACATCTGTTTTTTCGTAATTAAGTTTTTGCAAACATAAAAACCTTCTATGACCCGACAGAATAAGATATGATTTGGGTTTACCAGACTTTATGACAACTAGTGGTTCTAATAGTCCAATCTGTTTGATATTTTCCATTAAATCGTCAATATCCATATTACCCATATAGATTTCATCATTGAGAGGGTGACTGGATAGATTGGATAATGTGACGTTCCTGATAATCATAAACTAAATATTAGGATATAACCTCAATGTAGCAAAAAAATGGTTTAACTTTAATTTTGATACATACATTCAATTCCTGATATGGCAAAAGAGGCAACAAGTAGGTTAAAAATCAACAAGTTATTAGAAGAAAGTGGTTGGATATTAGTTGATACCCATGACACCAAATCTAATGTTATTGTAGAACCGAAAGTCAAACAAACTGATACTAACGATATTGGATTTATTGACTACCTCTTATTGGATAAAAAAGGTTTCCCATTAGTTGTTGTTGAGGCTAAAAGAGAAGAAAGAGACCCACTGGTTGGAAAAGAACAGGCGAGAACCTACGCTCTCAATATCAAGGCGAGGTTTATAATTCTATCTAATGGTAATATTCATTACCTGTGGGATATTGAAAGTGGTAATCCTCGTGTGATTAATGTATTTCCAACCCAAGAAACACTTGTTGGATATGAAGATTATAAACCAAAAAGGGATTTAATCATCAATGAAGTTGTGGATAGTGACTTTATAGTCCAAACACAATTCCCTACTTACAAAAGTCACCCTGATTTCATAAACGAGAAGACAAGACAAGAGTTCATTACCAATAATAAACTTTGTTTTCTCCGTGATTACCAAATCAAGGCAATCAAGTCAGTTCAAGAAAGTATTAAAGAAGGTAATGATAGATTTTTATGGGAGATGGCGACCGGTTCGGGGAAAACCAGTGTATCAGCAGGTATTATCAAGTTATTTTTAAGAACCGAGAATGCGAAACGAATTTTGTTCCTTGTTGATAGAATAGAATTAGAAGACCAAGCACAAAAGTCATTCAATAACCTATTGAAAAACGATTATACCTGTGTAGTGTGGAAAGAAAACAAAGATGAATGGAGAAAGGCAGAAGTAGTTGTATCAACCATTCAGTCCTTTATGTTTAAGAACAAATACAAGAGGATATTTCAACCAAACGACTTTGATTTCGTAATTAGTGATGAAGCACACAGAAGTATTGGTGGTAATTCCCGTTCCGTATTTGAGTATTTCATCGGTTACAAATTAGGATTGACGGCAACTCCAAAGGACTACCTTAAACGAATTGAAAAGGAAAACATATCTCAAAATGATCCTCGTGAATTAGAGAGAAGAATGATTTTGGATACATACCACACATTCGGGTGTGATAGTGGAAATCCAACATTTAGGTATTCATTATTAGATGGAGTTAAAGATGGGTATTTAATCAATCCTGTTGTAATTGACGCAAGAACAGAAATTACTACACAACTTTTAAGTGATGAAGGTTACACATTCAAGGATAAAGACGAAATTGGTAATGATGTTGAGGAAGTATTAGGAGTAAGGGACTTTGAGAAAAAGTTTTTTAGTGATGAAACCAATAGAATATTCTGTAAAACACTATTGGATAATTGTTTTAGAGACCCAATTACAGGTGAAGTTGGAAAGACCCTTGTTTTTTGTGTATCTCAAAAACACGCCACTAAAATCACACAGATATTAAATGAGTTCGGTGATAAAATGTTCCCCGGCAAGTATAATAGTGACTTTGCCGTCCAAGTAACATCAAATGTTGATGATGCTCAAAGATATACTACGAACTTTACCAATAATAAGTTGAATGGTAGTGGTAATTTCAACGAAATATACATCACATCAAAGACCCGTATTTGCGTTACATGTAGTATGATGACGACTGGTTATGATTGTCCTGACTTATTGAATGTATGTTTAATGAAACCCGTGTTCTCCCCAAGTGACTTTGTCCAAATGAAAGGAAGAGGAACAAGGAAACATAACTTCTTCAACCAATATATAGATAAAAATAACCTACCTGAAATTGAAGAACCAAACAAAGTAAAGTTCAAGTTATTTGACTTCTTTGGGAATTGTGAATACTTTGAGGAGAAGTTCAATTATGATGAAATATTAGAACTTCCAAAGGGTAAAGGAAAATCTAAACTACCAGGAGAACCACCAACCATATCATTAGATGAATACCTCAATATAAATCCTGACCCATTAGTTTCACTTAAACAAAATGAAGTTGGATATGGAGGAATGAAGATTGATAAGATGTATTTCGGTCATTTTGAGGAAGAAACTAAAAGTGATTCAACTATTGTTGATATGGTAGAAAAACAAGATTGGGAGGGATTGGAGGATTACTTGGTAAAAGAGAAGTTTGATAAACCTAACGAATACTTCAATTTAGATAAGTTGAGAAAGTCATTAGATATTGATAGAAGAATTACCATAAAGGAACTTATTCAACTTGTATTCGGTAAAATACCATTCATAAAGAACAAGAACCAATTATTAGAAGAGGAGTTTGATAAGTTTGATGACCGATACTTACCAAATTCAAATGACTACGATACAATCAAGGGATTTTTCCATTCTTACCTAACTGACGGAGAATTAAGGGATATTGTGGAAAGTAAAAAATATGGATTACTGAATACCCACCCATCAGGTCAATTTTTCAAGAATGTTCCCGAAGAATACAGAAAGATTATACCTGATTACATCAAAAATTATGTTCCTTTAAATAAGTTTGTATCCTAATTGATACTGAAATAATATGTTAGACCAAGAAACGAAGAAAAGGATTGATGATTGTAGGAATATACTTGTAGGTAAAGTTCCCGACCCTAAATCACAGGTGGAACAGATCACTATTGCCATGATCTATAAGTTCATGTATGATATGGATTTGGGATCTATTGAGATGGGAGGAATACCTAATTATTTTGTTGGTGAATATGAAAAATATAGTTGGGGTAATATATTCAATCCAAGAATAGGTGGAAATGAAATGATTTCTCTTTATGGAGAAGGTATTGTAAAGATGAACCTTAATCCAAACATTCCTCAATTATTCCGTGATATATTCAAGAACGCATACCTACCCTATCGTGACCCTGAAACACTTAAACTATTCCTTAAAGGAATAAATGAGTTTCATTATTCTCATAGTGAGAAGTTGGGTGATGCGTTTGAGTATCTTCTATCAGTTTTGGGTAGTCAAGGTGACGCAGGTCAGTTTAGAACACCAAGACATATCATAGATTTTATTGTCGAGTTGATACAACCAAAGAAAAACGAGAGGTGTTTAGACCCAGCTTGTGGAACCTCCGGTTTTTTAATATCATCATACAAACACATTTTAAGAAACAATACAAAGAAAAATCTTGGTGATTTAATTACACCCGATGAGAGAAATAAATTAGTTGAGAATATTAGTGGATATGATATATCACCTGATATGGTTAGATTGTCTTTGGTAAATCTATACCTACATAATTTCAGTAATCCCAAGATTTACGAATACGACACACTAACAAGTGAAGAGAGATGGAATGAATACTATGATGTGATATTGGCGAACCCACCCTTTATGTCTCCAAAAGGTGGAATTAAACCACATAAGAGATTTTCAATTCAATCAAATCGTGCGGAAGTTCTATTTGTGGATTACATAATGGAACATTTAACTCCAAAGGGTCGTTCAGGGATTGTTGTTCCCGAAGGAATTATCTTCCAATCAGGGATTGCTTACAAGTCACTCCGTAAGTCGATGGTTGAGAAATATCTTGTTGGTATAATATCTCTCCCAAGTGGTGTATTCCAACCTTATAGTGGAGTAAAAACATCAATCCTAATTTTGGATAAGGAACTATCTCAAAAGACGGATAAGATATTCTTTGGGAAAGTTGATAATGATGGGTTTGACTTGGGTTCTCAAAGAAGAGAAATTGAAAAGAACGACTTACCTATACTTACAAAGGAAGTAACAGAATATTTGGAAGGATTAAGAAAAGGAAAAGTAGTTGAAAGTAAAAAACTGACTTATGTTCCCAAAGAACAGATATTGGGTTCGACTGATATTGGATTGAGTTATGATAGATATGTGTCAAAATCCATAAGAACATCATCTTTTCCTGTCGTTAAACTAAAAGAAGTAGTTGAAGTTATTTCAGGTCAATCTCCTGAAAGTAATTTCTACAATACAAATGGTATTGGACTTCCTTTTTATCAAGGAAGAACTGACTTTGGATTATTATATCTAAATAAAACAGAAAACTACACTGAAAAAATAACTAAAACATCAATTTATGGAGATGTTGTTATGTCTGTTAGGGCTCCAGTTGGCCCGGTCAATCTTGTTCCATTTGAGATTTGTATAGGAAGAGGACTATGTGCTTTAAGGTCAAGTGAAAAGATTGATAGGTTATATCTATTTTATTTCTTAAAAGGTAATCAAGACAAAATAAAAGGTAATTCAGGTGCGATATTTGATAATATAAATAAAAATCAAATTGAGGACTTACTTATCCCAGTCCCACCAATAGAAGTCCAAGAGGAAATCGTCCGTGAATTAGAACAATACCAAAAGATAATAGATGGTGCCAAACAAGTTGTAGATAATTACAAACCAGTTATTGAAATAGACACAAGTTGGGAGATGATTTTATTAGAAGATTTAATAAAGCTTTCAAGTGGAAAAGGGTTAGTAAAGAGAGATATGATTGAAGGAGAATATGAAGTTTTTGGAGGGAATGGTATTAGTGGATTTCACAACTCTTATTTTATTGAAGAGAAAACAATCGTGATTGGAAGAGTTGGAGAATATTGTGGAGTAGTTCATATTACTTCTCCTAAATGTTGGATTACGGATAATGGACTCTACATTACTCAATTTTATAAGGAAATTAAATTAGAATATCTATCAATAATTCTCACCTCTCTAAATCTAAATAATTACGCGAAAGTTGGAGGACAACCATCAATATCACAATCTACAATTCTTGAACTTTCAATCCCATACCCACCATTAGAAATCCAACAATCAATAGTTGAAAGAATTGAAAGTGAAAGACAAATCATAGAAGGAAATAAAAAACTAATTGAAATCTACACCCAAAAGATTCAGGACAGAATCAATAAGATTTGGGGTGAATAAAAAATAATCCATATGAACCCAAATGTTTACGTTTTAAGGGCAGACTTCGGTAGATATACTGATACATTTAAGAAAGAAAACTACATAGGTATTGGTTGGTTCCAAAACCAACCATCGTCATTTGATTTGACCAATAAAGAGACCTTAAAGGAAGAATACAAAAAGGTATATCCAACAGACCTTCCTATGAGAATAAACCAAAATGTGGGTCAAATACTTCGTTTTGTAAATGAAATGAAAATCGGGGATATAGTAATCTCACCCTTCAATACCAAAGAACTATTAGTAGGAAAAATTACAAGTGATATATTCTACAAGAAAGATGATACATCTCCTTACCCTTGGCGTAAAAGTGTAGGATGGTTTCCAGATCTTATTGACCGACATACTCTTTCAGTTCCATTACAAAGTACCTTGAAGTCATCTTTAACTTGTTTTAGGGTTGTAATGTGTGAAGAGATATTATCACAAATTGGACTTTTAAGTATTACACCAATTACACAAGACCAGGAAATTATATTCACACCTAAATCAAACTATGAATTGATTAGAAGAAGGTTCTTACAATTAGACCCAACAGAGTTTGAGTTATTGGTCTCATATGTTCTTCGTTCATTAGGATTTGACGCAAGTCAAGAAACAGGTAAAGTTGGTGATGGAGGGATTGATTACGAAGGAGTTTTAGATGTATTTGGTGTCGCATCAATCAATTTACAAGTTCAAGTAAAGAGATATGAAAAGGGTGTTATTGGAGAAAAGGATATTAGAAGTTTTAGGGGTGCGTTGAAAAAGGACTTTCAGGGTTGTTTCATAACCCTTTCAACATTCAACAAAAAGGCTATTGAGAGTGCCCAAGACAAAGAAAGAGAAACTATCCAACTAATAGATGGAACTCGTTTCACAGAAATATTCATAGAACAATATGATAAGATAATTGAATTCTTAAACTATGACGACTATGATGAATTATCTCAAAAATTGAAGTTCAAGAAATCTCTAATACCTAATTAGACCCCCCTGTATCCCACTACTTCCTCCCTGTATATTCTTTATTCAAAAAATGGATGTCCCTAACGATCAAGAAATTTTTGGGTATTTTTAGTCAATCTGGGACACTCACTCGTTGAAACCTCATAATACCACTCCCGATATATTAAAATCAAAATATGGGGTGTCTGGTGACTTTTTAACCCTATTTATCCAAAAG
The DNA here is from genome assembly GCA_945901155.1 of Pedobacter schmidteae. Classification (GTDB taxonomy): domain Bacteria; phylum Bacteroidota; class Bacteroidia; order Sphingobacteriales; family Sphingobacteriaceae; genus Daejeonella; species Daejeonella schmidteae_B. The sequence continues at coordinate 8,029 of CAMDKO010000013.1, read as the reverse complement.
GGATTGACCTCCTCGTCAATCGTGACGAGATAATTTTATTTTTCACTCTCAATTTACCACTCTTTATCAAATCCAATCTATTTATTGGTAAAGAAACTTATGATTGAAAACCACGAAATCCTATGTCCGAAATTTATTGAATGTGAAATATGCCAGACAAAAAGGGATGAGATCAACAGATCACGAATTACAAAGTTGTTTGGCATAGAAGAGGATATACAAATCTTATCTAAACATTTCTACCATTTAGTAATTTCCGTCAAACCCACCCGTGAGACATATCACCATTTTTCACTTGATCCATTAAAGAAAACTGGGAGGGAACTAATAAATGGATTATCATCAATTAGTTCAGTGTCTAATCGTTCATGGTGGGGAATGTTTGTTGAAAGCGGATGTAGGTATTATTCAATAGAACAAAAAGACGAAAATGACTATCCAACTTTTAATAACCATTTCCTTTTCTACTCCAATAAAGATAATCTTGATGTCAGAATGGATACACAACTTAAATACAGATTAAAGAAAATCAACAAACACTTTACTTATTCCTTTGAATATTTGGGAGTTTATAACCTAGATAAAATCAAACACTCAATTAAAATTGGAGTTTCTGTTGATTGTAAATCAATCCCAGTATTAAAACTTGGTGAAGATGTCCTCAATGAAATTTATAAGATAAAAGAACAGAGACCTATACCATTTGGATTAAAAATCAACAATAAAACTGGAGTTTACCAAACTATAAATTCAAGATAACACTAATCAACACAATATGAAAATGACAGATTTAATAGTAAACAAATCACCAAAAAAACAAAAAAAAATGAAAATCATAATAAATGAAACTCAATTAAAACGATTAGTGAATTCAACGAAAAATATTTTAGAAAATGAAAAAGGTAAAAGATAAGGAAGGTGTGATATTCCAAATTGTATTAGACCCAAAAGTGAAACCTAAATCAAGAAAAAAGGATTCAGTTCTTTTCGTTAAAAAAGTAATTGAAGAGAAATTGAAATCAAGTAATGTGTTTCCTGAAAACAATAAAGTTGGGTTTCACGGAGAGATAGACCACATTAGTTATTTTATTGCCGGTATTTGTGAAAGATATATTTATAAAAAAAATGAAAATAATTAATTTCTATATCCCGTTCCTTTACAAGTTTGACATTGACCAATATGTTGTCCATTTCCGTTTGAATTACATTCACGGCAGTTCAACCATCCAGACGCCTTACATAAATAACAACTTTTATTTTTATCTGATCCGAAATCCATTAAATTCCCACCACACTGATGGCAAACAATCATACCTTGTCGGATTTCATTGTGATCATGCGGTGATTCACCTTGTTTATATCTTACCCTTTGAGGTTTAGAACATTTTGAACATTGACCCGTTCCATTACAATCATAACATTTTCTTTTTTCCTGTTGTTGTGGGGTATTATTAGAAACTGTATTTTCGTTATCTTGACTTTGAAAAACTGGAACAGAAGTTGACTCTTCGTCTAATTTTATAGAACTCCGATCTAACTCTTTAGAACTAGATTTGTACGTTAAAATGAATAAATCATATTTGGCAATAAATTCTGTGTAGTTTTCCCCTTTATAAATTATTTTCCTCTTTACTACATCTTGATCTTTAGAATCGTTGGAGATTTTTGTTTTTTCAATCCAATTATTCTTATTATCATAAATATAATTATAATTAATTGACTGAGTAACTTCATTTTTTTTCAAATCAGTTACCTTCTCTTCGACTAAATCATTATTATCATTATACTTATATTCTCTTAATGAAACTGTAAAATTTTCGAGGGATTTATTTTCATCAAAATTGTTAAGATAATTTTCATCACTTTTTAAAAGTCCATTTGGCAGATAAATCTTTGTGTTTTTACCTCCAATAGCTCCGTCTTCATATACAGTAATTTGTTTAGTTGAATCTAGATTATTTTTTTTGTTATAAAAAAAATTTGTTGTCGAAATTGAACTTCTAAAATCTTGATTTTTAGAATAAAATACTTCTTTAATTTCTACTAAATTATCATTTTCGTATTTATATTTTTCTGATACATCATCACCAGTCATTGTTTGATAAGTTATTGTGGATAATTTATCATTTAGGTAATTATATTTTTTTGTAATTGGAAAAATGGGTTGTCTCTCATAATTAAAAAAACAGTGTTTGTTTTCAGTAATTAGTTTATTAGTGGTATCTCTTGTGAAAGAAGTTTCATACAAAATAATAAGATTTTCATAATCAATATATTCTATTGTTCTTATAAAATTTCCATTGTTATCAAACTCCCAAATATCCTTACTAAGCTTCCCCCCTTCATCAAAACCAACAAATATAACATCCCCTTTTAGATTTATCTTTTCTAAATCATTCTGATTTGTATTTTTTCCACAACTTTGAAAAAATGAGAATATTGAAATTATCAATATATATTTTAAGTATTTTTTCATACAGAACTTTAGTTTAATAATTAAGGATATACTAAGTTAAGTAAAATATATTAAGGTTATTATTACAAAATAAATTCACAATATACTGGTAATCACCAGATTATGACTATTTTTATATAAAATAACCAATATGAAAAAAGTAGTTTTATACATTAGAAAATCAACTCTTATCCAAGAATACGAACATCAAGAGAACTTATTGATTGATGTTTGTAAAAAAAATGATTGGGAAATTATTGAAACGATTAGAGAAACAATCTCCGGCACGAAGAAAAATGAGGATAGAGAAGGAATTACTCAATTAAGGAATGTTGTTTTAGAAAAGAAACCACAAGTTGTGGTGTGTTGGGAAATCAGTCGTATCAGTAGAACCAGTTTGGGATTTCACCAACTACTATCCTTTTTAACGGAGAATAACGTATCTCTTTACATTCAGAACCTCAACCTACATACATTAGACGATACGGGTAAAGAAAATCATATTACAGGACTAATTCTATCCCTTATGGCGGAGATTGCCAAGATGGAGACCCATACACTCAAAACAAGGGTCAAGGTGGCGTTACAGAACCTAAAAAATAAAGGTGTCGTGTTGGGTCGTCCAAAGAACACAGGAGATACTAAGGAAAAGACCATAAAGAAATACCCCGAAGTAATCAAATACCTTGAAAAAGGATTATCTATCCGTGAAGTATCACGAATGACTAATGTGAGTATCAATACCACATTAAAGGTTTCTCAACTAATCAAGTGATTTTCAATTAGTTAACATAGTGGTATTATCGTTACCTATTATTATCACATTATGCCCACCGGCGGCTGCAATCTCTAGCGCCCGTTTGATATTTTCTTGCCCTCTGACATCCGAGAAATCGCTTTCGTAATTATTGATATTATAGCTGAACTCTTCTTTAGTATTGATGATGGTTCTTTGCAGTTCAAGGCTATTGTCAAAAAAACCGAGCACTTCTGCAATGCTGTTCACACCATAAACCTCAAAATCATCTACAATTGCAGCTTCACGAGCATTCTCTTTGGGAAGGATCAAACCCTTGAATCCATCTCTTTTACCCTGAATAGCAATGGGAAGAACCCCCTTTACAGGCTGTATACCTCCATCCAGAGAGAGTTCTCCTAGAATGAGGTATTCATCGAGTTTAGTGCTGAAAAATTGCCCTGAAGCAGATAAAATACCGATCGCAATTGGCAGATCATAGGCTGAACCCTCTTTTCGTATATCGGCCGGAGCCAAATTTACGATGATCCTTTTCCTGGGCATGCGATAGATTGAACTATTTAATGCGCTTTCAATGCGCAACATACTTTCTTTTACCGCATTATCGGGCAGACCAACAACAAAATATTTTAGCCCTCCACAAACGTTCACTTCTATGGTTATGGTAATTGCTTCGATCCCATAAACGGCACTTCCAAAGGTCTTTGCTAGCATGTTGAGCCAATATAAAAGACATTTGATCTAATTTTGAGCGGGGGTTTAGTAAATGGTAATATTTATTTAGTAAACGGTATTATTTCACTTCCGGTCCTAATTTCCTTTTTGGTTTTCACTGAGGTTGGTGTTGTACAAACTAAAATAGCAAAAATGCCGGCATGGTAAACTCCAACCTGAAAAAGACCTTAATAAAATCTATTTCCCAAACGGCATTTTAGGCATCCCCTTCATCATCTTAGCAGCAGCTGCCGGGTTTGAGAATTGCTTCATTACTTTACGCATATCTTCAAACTGTTTGATCAGCTTATTTACTTCAGTGATATTGGTTCCAGAACCATTGGCAATTCTAGATCGTCGGCCCTGGTTGATTGAATCTGGGTTTTCGCGCTCATAAGGAGTCATGGAACGGATGATAGATTCAATAGGAGTAAAGGCATTGTCATCGATCTCTACATCTTTAATGGCTTTGCCCACACCCGGGATCATATCCATCAGATCTTTCATATTACCCATCTTTTTTATCTGCTGGATCTGGCTCAGGAAGTCGTTGAAATCGAATTTATTTTTGCGGATCTTTTTCTGGAGTTCTGCGGCTTCTTTCTCATCGAACTGCATCTGTGCACGTTCAACCAACGAAACCACGTCGCCCATTCCGAGAATACGGCTGGCCATCCTATCCGGATAAAACACATCCAGGGCTTCCATCTTTTCGCCGGTACCGATAAATTTGATGGGTTTATTTACAACCGATTTAATGGATAATGCAGCACCACCGCGGGTATCACCATCTAATTTGGTTAATACTACCCCGGTAAAGTCGATGCGGTCATTGAATGCTTTGGCAGTATTTACGGCATCTTGTCCGGTCATTGAATCGACCACAAATAGGATTTCATGCGGTTTGGTTTGTGACTTTACCTCAGCAATCTCTTTCATCAATCCCTCATCAATAGCCAATCTTCCGGCGGTATCGATGATCACTACATTTTGTCCGTTCTTTTTTGCTTCAGCGATCCCTGCCATTGCAATAGCAACCGGATCTTTGGAACTGCGGTCGGCATAAACCGGAACCCCAATTTGTCCACCAAGAACTTCCAGCTGATCAATCGCTGCAGGGCGATAAACGTCGCCAGCAACCAGTAAAGGTTTTTTATTCTTTTGTGTTACCAGATAATTGGCAAGTTTCCCAGAAAATGTGGTCTTACCAGCACCGTTTAATCCGGCAATCAGTATGATCGTTGGATTTGCAGAAATAGTTAATTCCTCAACAGCTCCGCCCATTAAGGCTGCCAGCTCATCGTTCATGAGTTTGGTTAGTAACTGTCCAGGAGATATGGAGGTCAGTACATTGAGTCCGAGTGCTTTTTCTTTGACATCATCGGTAAATGCTTTGGCAGTTTTATAGTTAACGTCGGCATCCAGTAGAGCTTTGCGTATCTCTTTCATGGTTTCGGCCACGTTTATTTCCGTTATGCTTCCCTGCCCTTTTAATACCTTAAAGGCTCTATCAAGTTTATCCTGTAAATTTTCAAACATCGTATAAATCAGCTTTTAGCTCATGCAAAGTTAATCTTTCTGAACAATAGGACTAAAATAATTGTTCATTCTGCCCAGATTCTTAAAAATTGGAAGAAAAGAGTAACATTAACATCGCTTTGTATGGAATTATGGTACAATTTAATTTCTTTGCATCCTGATAATTTGTGAATGAAATTTGGGTGGGTATTAATAGTAGTTTTTGTTCTAATTGGTAATTGCTGTATTGCTCAGGAAATTAAAAAATTTACTGCAACCAGGACAGATTATTCGCCTAAAATTGATGGAATTTTAAATGACCGGGTTTGGAATGAGGTAAAAGCCGCTAGTGGATTTATTGAGATTAAACCAATACCGGGTCGCATTGAAAGCCATGACAGAAGAACCGAGGTTAAAATTGTTTATGATAATTCGGCAATTTATATAGGTGCCAGAATGTATGATGAACCGGATAGTGTTGTCAGGGAAATTGTAACCCGCGACCAGCTTGGTAATTCAGATATTCTGGGGATTGTTTTTGATACGTATCTAGATCGCATAAATGCCTTTGGTTTTTATGTGAACTCTACAGGTGCTCAGTTTGATGCAAAATACTCGCAGTCGGGCAGGGAAGATGTTAGCTGGGATGCCGTTTGGGAAAGCCAGGTAAAAATTGATAGCCTGGGTTGGACCGCAGAATTAAAGATTCCGTATTCTGCCATTAGGTTTGGTTCAAATGATGTTCAGCAATGGGGGTTAAACATGACCCGTCGCCGTCAAAAGACTAATCAGCAAACCAGTTGGAATTTTATTGATCCCAAAGTTGCTGGTTTTATCAATCAAGAAGGTGAATTAAATGGAATAAATGGAATTAAGGCGCCTTTGAGATTGTCTTTCTCACCTTATCTTTCTTCTTCCATGAATAACTATCCACACAATCAGCCCGGAGTAAAAAATACAACAAGCACATTCAATGGCGGAATGGACATTAAATATGGTATCAATCAAAGTTATACTCTTGACATGACTCTTGTTCCTGATTTTGGACAGGTTCGATCTGACAATCAGGTTCTTAATCTTAGCCCTTTTGAAGTTAGGTTCAATGAAAACAGGCAGTTTTTTACTGAAGGAACCGAGTTATTCAATAAAGGGAATCTTTTTTATTCCAGGCGCATTGGATCTAACCCGGCATATTCAGCAAATATTACTTCGAAGATCCTTCCTAATGAGATCATTAAAGAAAATCAGCTAGAAAGCAAACTGCTTAATGCTACAAAAATTTCAGGCCGTTCACAAAACGGGATGGGTATAGGGTTTTTTAATGCGGTCACAAAACGTGGCTATGCCACAGTACAAAACAGTACCGGGGAGGAGCGTTTGATTGAAACACAACCCTTAAGCAATTATACTATTCTGGTATTGGATCAATCTCTAAAAAATAATAGTTCAGCGAGTTTTGTAAATACGAATGTTTTGCGACAGGGATCTGCCTATGATGCAAATGTGAGTGCATTTTTATTTAATCTCAATAACAAGCAGAACATTTATAATGTCAATGGTGCTGCCAAACTGAGTCATGTTGGACCGGAGAGCCCCGGTAATTCTGCTATCAACGGATATTATTATGAGATTGAAGCAGGTAAGAAAAGTGGAAATTTTACCTGGCGTTATTCCTATGATCTGACTGACGAAAATTATGACCCCACAGATCTAGGTTATTTTAATAATAATAACTTCATCCGAAACTCCATTGATTTTGGGTATAATAGTTTTAGTCCTGGTAAATTTTTTAACCGCTTTAATACCTATTTAGGAATTTTTCGTACCGAGCGATTCAATCCACGTACCTATCAATCTTCAAGAGCTTCTGCCGGTGGATATTTTGAATTTAAAAATTTCTGGTCAGTGAATATGGATTTTTACCGACAGTTCATTGGAAAGGATTTTTATGAGCCCCGTGTAGCAGGACGAGAGTTCAGTACTCCTGCCAGTAGTTCTGGAAATTTTACGCTAAGATCAAATAGAGCTAAAAAATATAATGTAAGCGTATTTTTCTCTGCCAGGTTCAGGGAGCAGTTTAGTGGTGTTGGATATACTGCCGGGATTTTTCAAAATTTCAGGGTTAAGAACAGACTATCACTGGGACTTGACCTTAATATACAGCCGCAATATGATTATTCTGCATGGCTTGGTGTTAGCGGCAATAAGGACGTAATATTTTCAAGGTTTGATAGGAGCACGGTGGAAAGTGCCATAGATGCTACTTATACTTTTAATAGCCGTATGGGTTTAATGGTAAGGGTAAGACATTACTGGTCAAACCGTAGAAATAAAGAATATTATATTCTTACTGCTGATGGCGGGTTACAGAGCCATGATGGCGCTGAATTTAAGGGTACACATACCAATTACAATGTTTTTAATATAGATTTTATTTATTCCTGGCGCTTTGCCCCCGGCAGCGAATTAAGTTTAGCTTATAAAAATGTTGCGCAAGACATGGAAAAAGAGAATAGGCTTGGATATTTTCAGAATTTTGACAGAATTATTGGATTGCCACAGAATAATAATGCCTCATTAAAAAT
>CAMDKO010000012.1 GCA_945901155.1 Pedobacter schmidteae | reverse complement strand
GCTAACGGTGAGGGCTGGAAAAATAATTTGGGATCTGAACGGGCTATCCGCCAAAAGTATGGCCACAACTCAGTAATTAAAAAACAAAAAATCTAAAATATATATAATATGAAACGCAGAAATGTAATTAAAGGCCTGGCCTTGCTTCCAGTAGCGGGGAGTATTATTTCTCAAAAGTCTGTTGTTGCTTCACCAATTACACATGCAAACTCTGTCAATATATTACCTGTGACCGAAGCATCATTTATGGCTGATACAAATATCTTCCGCAGGATTGGTGTAGAACCCGTTATTAATTGCATGGGTACATACACAATAATTGGGGGTTCAATTGAACGGCCAGCTGTTCGTGAGGCAATGGAAGCGGCAGCTCATAACTTTGTGCAATATGATGAATTGGCTGATGCTATCGGACAGCGGCTTGCAGATCTTACCGGTGCAGAATGGGGAATGGTTTCTGCCGGATGTGCCGCTGGGCTTAAACATATTACTGCGGCTTGCGTTACAGGGGGTAACCCTGAAAAGCTGATCCGTATTCCTGATTTGACCGGTTTTGATAAAACTGAAGTGATCATCCCACGGTATTCCCGCAATGCCTATGATCATGGTATACGAAATATAGGTGTAACCATTGTTCATGTAAGTACCCCCGAAGAACTTGAGAATGCAATAAATTCGAAAACTGCAATGATCTATCTAACTGCAGGCTCGCAATCTGAAGCTGGACAGCCACTTTCATTAGAGGCTATCTCTGCAATTGCAAAGCCAAAAAATATTCCAGTCTTAATTGATGTTGCCGCTCAAAACCTAACCATTCCTCCAGTTCATTTTAAAAGAGGTGCTACCTTGGTGGCATATAGTGGTGGAAAGGCAATTTGTGGCCCGCAGTGCGCCGGACTCATGCTCGGTGATAAGTCTATTTTAATGTCGGCATGGCAGGCAAGTTCTCCGCACCATGGTCCCGGACGTGATAATAAAGTAGGGCGTGAAGAAATGATTGGTATGATGGCGGCAGTTGAAGATTGGATAAAACGCGATCATGCCGGCGATTGGAAAAAATGGTTATCCTGGTTAGATACTATTTCAAAGAAAATATCAGGTATTGATGGAATTAAGGCCACAATCACAGAACCAACCGGTTTGTCAAATAAGTCGCCGGTATTGAAAGTAAGCTGGGATCCTGCAAAATTGCATGTAACTGGTTTTGAAATAGCCGAAGAACTGGGACGGAATAAACCAAGAATTGCTCTAGCTGCAAGAGACGAAAGCGATGGAATAACTTCTGTAAATATTACAACCGGACAAATGCAGGCTGGAGAAGAAAAAATCATTGCCGAGCGCTTGTATGAAGTGCTTTCCAAAAATCGTCAAGCTAAGCCTGAAATGTCAGCTCCTGCAGCTAATTTGAATGGTACTTGGGATGTGAGTATAAAATTCTTTAGTAGTACAAGTCAGCATAGCTTTACTATAGTTCAGGATGGTAACTGGTTTTCTGGTACACATAAGGCAGATTTTGACACTAGAAACCTATCTGGTACTATTGATGGTGGTCAAATCAAATTTGAGAGTACAATAAGAATCATTGCTGACAATATTAACTACTTGTTCCAGGGCACAGTAAATGGTGATACCATGTCTGGAGATATTCACTTGGGTGAGTACAGAACGGCCAAATTTACTGCTATCCGAAATTCTGCAAAACCTGCACGGAAAAGAATTCAGATTCCTGGTGGTCCACCTTTGGCTACTTAATTAATTTTCCTGATGTTGATAGCTCCAGCAGGATATTTTGTTTAGAAAGTTTCATAAATTTTTAGAATTATTAATCAAAAAACTACCAATAATTTAATGAAAAAATTAAGAATGATTACCTCTGTTATTCTTCTGTTAACAGTTTTTATACCAATGGTTTATTCACAGAATTCATCAACTAATGCCGAACTTTCAGCCTACTCTGTAAAAAGAGCCGTTCAGGGAGTGAATGTGAACGATAAATGGAGTGATGCTTCCTGGAAGAGTGTAGAATCAGTTAAAATTCAAAATTATATGGGCGAAATGCCCAAATTTAAACCTCAGGCAGAGGCAAAAATGGTATATGATGATAATTTTATTTACGTGATCTACAGAGTAAAAGATCGCTACGTTCGCAGCATAACCCAAAAAATCAACGGTAAAGTGTGGGAAGATTCAGCAGTTGAATTCTTTTTCTCGCCTGAAGCAAATAATCCAATCAATTACTTTAACCTGGAGATCAATTGTGGAGGAACCCCTTTGTTTCATCATAAGAAAGGAAAACCAACAGTTGAGGATATTCAAAAAATAGAGATCGCAGCCTCATTGCCAAAGGTGGTTGATCCAGAAATAACCGAACGTGTTACCTGGACCATGTCTTTCAAAATACCTTTAGAAATGCTAGAAAAATATACCAATGTGGTTCGCCCAAAGGCCGGTGTTTCTTGGAGAGCTAATTTTTATAAGATCGCAGAAATAAATTCCAATAAGCATTATATCACATGGAATGAAGTTAAAAATCCTAAGCCACAATTTCATTTACCTCAATTTTTCGGGATATTAAATTTTCAGTAAAACGGGTACCCATATTAATGACAGTTAACATGAGTTTTTTTTTCAATAAAATTGCTATTTATAAAAAGGTTTATTGCAGGTTCTCAATAGGTTTTGTTCTATTGATAATTTGTCAATTTAGCTATGCTCAGGAAATTGATATTCTGTTAAAAGGCGCACATCTTATTGATCCCAAAAACAAGATCGATTCCAAAATGGATGTGGGAATTGTAAATGGAAAGATAGCTCGTGTAGCTAAAGATATTCCTATAGGATCCGCTGCAAAAATCATTGATGTAACTGGATTTTATATCACTCCCGGGATAATCGATATGCATGTTCATGTTTTTCAGGGTACCGATAAATACAGTACATCGGTTGGTAATTCTTCACGCAGTCAGCAAGCTGATGCATTTTCTTTCAGAACAGGTGTTACTACTGTTGTAGATGCCGGATCTTCTGGCTGGAGGAATTTCCCATTGTTTAAAGAACAAACCATTGATAAATCGCAAACAAGAATTCTGGCTTTCCTAAACGTAATTGGCAATGGAATGATTGGCCGTTTTCAGGAACAAGATGTGAATGACATGAATCCTGTCATGAATGCTCATATGATCAACAGACTTTATCCAACTATTCTTGTTGGTATTAAATCTGCTCATTATTGGGGTGAATTCACCTCTGTAGATAAGGCTGTTGAGTCAGGTAAGCTTGCAAATGTGCCAATTATGGTTGATTTTGGCGAGCATAATCCGGCTAATTCTATTGAGTCTTTATTTTTAAAACACCTTCGTCCGGGAGATATTTTTACCCATACCTTCTCCGAACATGCAATTTCAAAGACTACCGGTGGACGCGAATCAATTGTGGATGAAAAAACAAGAAAAGTAAAACCTTTTGTATTTGAAGCCCAAAAACGGGGCGTTATTTTTGATGTTGGACACGGTGGCGGTGCATTTTCATGGGCACAGGCCGTTCCTGCATTTCAGCAGGGCTTTTATCCGAATGTGATCAGTTCAGACTTGCATGATCTGAGTATGAATAGCGGAATGAAGGATATGGCAAATGTGATGTCTAAATTTCTAGCTATGGGAATGAGTTTTCAGGATGTTGTTTTAAGGTCTACCTGGAATCCAGCACAGGTAATTAAACGCCTAGACCTTGGTCATTTGAGTGTTGGCGCCGAGGCTGATCTGGCAGTTTTTAATATTAGAGAAGGAGAATTTGGCTACACTGACGTGCGCAAAATAGCCGTAGCCGGAACTAAAAAGCTAGAAGCAGAATTAACGATTCGAGCAGGTACAGTGGTATGGGATCTGAATGGCTTAAGCGGACAGAAATGGACGATAGAAAAATAAAAAGGTAAAATAATTTTAAGGATAATGACAACTAATAAAAGTAATTCCGATTCAAAAATTTGTGTGTTTAAAATACGCTTAATCGCATTATTTGCATTTTTAATATTGCCTCGGTTGATACAAGCCCAGGAAATCGATCTGTTGTTAAAAGGAGGGCGACTATTGGATCCCAAAAATAGTATTGATTCAAAAATGGATGTTGCTGTAAAAGATGGTAAGATTTATCGTATTGCAGCTGAGATCCCATCTTCAAGTGCAAAAAAAGTATTGGATGTTAGCGGAATGATAGTATCTCCGGGATTGATCAATATCCATACTCACGTATATGCAGGAAGTAAACCGGGCTTTGCTGATGGTCAATCAAGCCAGTTACCAGATGCCTTTGCACCTCGATCTGGTATTACCACGGTAGTTGATGCCGGTACTACCGGTTGGCGTACCTTCCCTGATTTTAAGGCAAAGGTGGTTGATCCTTCTTTAACCCGAGTTTTAGCTTTTATCAATATTTTCGAGACTGGTTTTAGCGCAGGCTCTGCAATTGAACCCGATTTAAATACATTGGATGTTCAAATGACTGTGGATGCCATCAAAAAATATCCTGATTTTATTGCAGGTACCCGCATAGGGCATTATAAAGGTAAAAGCTGGATCCCTTTTAATAAGGCTTCTGAAGCTGCCCAAATTACGGATAGGCCTCTTTTTGTAGAATGTCATATGCCTGAGTATTCTCTAGAAGATCAATTAAAAAAAATGCGTTCTGGTGATATCATTACCCACTCTTTTGAAAACGTATCAGAACGGATGCCTATTGTAGATGAACAGGGTAAACTAAGGGCCTTTGTTCTGGAGGCACAAAATAGAGGGGTTTTGTTTGATGTAGGTCATGGAGGTGTTGGATTTTGGTTTAACCAGGCAATACCTGCATTGAAACAGGGGCTTCTTCCAAATTCTTTTGGTACAGATGAACATAGAACAAGCATGAATGCAGGCATGAAGAATATGCTGAATGTGATGTCAAAATACCTGACAATAGGCATGACCATTCCTGATATCATTGCCAGCGGAAGCTGGAAACCTGCCAAATCAATTAAAAGAGAAGATCTTGGTAATTTGAGTGTTGGTTCTGTAGCTGATATTGCTGTTTTAAGTATTATAAACGGTAAATATGGATATGTAGATTCGGGTGGTAACCGGATAGAAGGTAATCAAAAGTTTGAAGCCGAATTGACAGTAAGAGCTGGTCGAATTATTTGGGATCTGAATGGTCTGGCAGCCACGCCTTACACAAAATAGATTTAGGAATTTTTAAATTGAAATACACTATAATAGCATGAAACGCAGAAATGTAATTAAGGGATTAGCCATGTTACCGGTTGTTGGAAGTGTTCTTTCAAGCAACTCGGTTTTGGCAGGAACTGTTACAGCAGATAAATCTTTAGCGCAAAGTTCAGAATCGCTAACTACATTGAATTCCTTTTTATCAGAAACAAATATATACAGAGCAATGGGTGTTGAGCCCATCATCAATTGTAGGGGCTCTTATACCATTATAGGAGGGTCAATCAAAAGGCCAAAAGTCAAACTTGCATTAGAAGCGGCCAGCACAAATTTTGTACAGCTTGATGAGCTTGCTGAAGCTGTTGGAAAGCGTCTTGCAGAACTTACAAAATCAGAATGGGGAATGGTTTCTTCAGGATGTGCAGCCGGCGTAAAACATATCACGGCAGCTTGCGTTACTGGCGGAAGCCCAGAAAGACTCATTCGCATTCCTGATCTTACCGGATTTGAAAAAACGGAGGTTATCATTCCAAGATATTCCCGCCAGCATTATGATCATGCGGTCCGGAATATTGGTGTGAAAATAATCACTGTATCTACTCCTGAAGAATTAGAAAAGGCCATCAATTCAAAAACGGCAATGATCTACCTCACATCTGGCACTCCGGGGGCTGCTTCTGATACAGGTCAGCCCTTATCTTTGGAGGTGATTGCCTCAATAGCTAAACCAAAAAATATTCCAATTTTGATGGATGCTGCAGCAGAGAGTCTGACCATTCCTCCCTATCATTTAAAGAGAGGAGCAGATATTGTAGCATACAGCGGGGGTAAAACTATCCGCGGCCCGCAGTCGGCAGGATTAATGCTCGGAAATAAAAATATTTTATTAGCCGCATGGCAGGCAAGTGCTCCGCATCATGGCCCGGGCCGCGACAATAAACTAGATCGAGATGAAATAGTAGGAATGGTTGTAGCAGTTGAAGACTGGTTAGAACGGGATCATGATGGGGAGTGGAAAAGATGGCTTAGCTGGCTTGAGGTCATATCAAAGAAAGTTAATCAGATCAATGGCATAAGTACCAAGGTTGTTGAACCCATCAATTTAAACAATAAGTATCCGGTACTTCATATTATCTGGGATCCTGAAAAATTTTACGTTACAGGATATGAAATTGCAGAAGAAGTGGGAAGAAATAAGCCAAGAATAGCCCTTGGAAATCGGGATGAACCTGATGGTACAAGCTCCATACAAATTACGCCCGGGCATATGCAAGCGGGTGAAGAAAAGATTGTTGCCGATCGGTTATTCGAAGTATTATCAAAGAAGCGCAGCCCTAAGCCCGAGATGAAAACGCCCACAACTAACCTAAGCGGACGCTGGGATGTTGAAGTTCAATATGCATTAAGTGCCAGCCAGCATTCGTTTACGATTGAACAGGATGGAAACTGGATTCAGGGTACTCATAAGGGAGATTTTGATACTAAAAACATGGTGGGTACAATTGATGGAGATGAAGTGAAGATTAAGAGTACGATTCCTATCGTTGGGAATATTATTATTTACCTTTTCTCCGGAAAAGTGAGTGGTGATACCATATCTGGAGATATCCATATGGGTGAATACCTAACAGCAAAATTTACAGCAAAGCGAAATAAAACTAAGCTTCCGCGTCAAAAAGTCATGATTCCGGGAGGTCAGCCTTTAGCTACCTAATCATAAATAGTTAATAAATATTAAACCATTTTAACATGAAACGTAGAGATTTAATTAAAGGAATTGCCGCAGTGCCATTAGTTGGTGCTTTCAATCCGTTTGCATCTGTTTTAGCCTCAAATTCAGGCAAAAACTTCAAAAAGCGCCTGGTAATTGATACTCATGTTGAGACCTGGAATTTTGATTCAAGATTCCCTTTTAAACATCCTGAGAATCCAAATTTAAAAGTGGCAATTGAAGCACCTATTGAAAACCAGGTGAAGCAGATGAAGGATTTCAACATAACCTATGGGGTATTAATAAATCCGCGTTATTATGGATGGGATAATTCTTATAAGGCTCATTGTGTTAAAACTTATCCCAATCATTTTGTTGCGCATGGTTTATTGAATCCACATGATCCCAAAATAGTGGATAACCTCAGATATTGGGTAAATGAACATGGTTTTCAGGGGATGCGTTTCAGTCCGATTTACACGCCCAAAGAAACCTGGTTAAACTCCCCTGAACATTATCCTCTTTGGAAGGAAGCAGAAAAACTGGGGCTTTGCTTCAACTATTATATTGTTCCTCATCAAATGCCAATGCTGGCAGATATGGCAGAGCGTTTTCCGGGTGTGAAAATTGTAGTTGACCATGCCGGCAAACCTGATCTGAAAGCTGCTGATTGCTGGCCTGAATTCAAAAAAATGTTTAAACTCAGCCGTTTCTCAAATGTTTGGATAAGTAATTCAGAGCCTTATGAAATGTCAGAGATCAAGAAGTATCCCTATGAAGATACCTTGCCGTTTTATAAGGCCATTTATGAAGAGTTTGGAGCCAAGCAGATTATCTGGGGTACTGGTTATCCTTTCCCAAGATGGGAACTGCCAATGGATAAAGAACTAGAATTCATGGATAAGTACTGTAATTTTTATACGGATAACGATCTTGACCTAATCATGGGAAAAAATGCCCTCGGTATATGGAAATTTCCTGGGAAATCCTGAATGTAAATTTTGAACTTAACGACATAAAATTAAAATTGCTACATAGATAATACTTATTATTACACACATGAGATATAGTTTCCAGTTATTGCTTTCCTTTTGCTTGCTGATATTACCCTTCAAATCTTTGTTTGCTCAAGCTATTCCTAAAGAGGAACTGATCTTTTTGACTTCTGCCTGGAAAGGTGAACGTTTTGAGGATGGTCGGCCACGGATTCCTGACGAGTTGTTGAACCGTGCAAAATCAATTGGGATTGAAGAGGCCTGGCAAATATTAAATAATGAAGGCTATCTGTATCAATATGAGCGAAACTGGAAAATATTGCATGAAGATGAAAAAGTTATTGGAAGGGCTTTAACGGCTTTTTATATGCCTATTCGTCCTGATGTGGAGAAGAATATTGTAGATCGTGCTGCCGCAGAAGGCAAGCAAGGCAGGCATTTGCACTGGCCTATCAATATGCTTAGCAAAGGCGATGTGTATGTTGCTGATAATGAAGGTAGAGTAGGGTCACTGATGGGTGATAATCTTGGGAATGTAATCTATAAAAACTCGGGGAATGGAGTAATATTTGATGGATTTGCCCGCGATGTGGATGGATTGGCCGAGATCAAGGGATTTAATGCATTTGTGAGAGATTTTGCACCTCAATTTTTGCAAGGTGTTGTGTTGATGGGTTTGAATACTCCGGTTACAATTGGACAAGCCATTGTTTTACCTGGAGATCTAGTGATTGCTGGCCGTGCTGGGGTAGTATTTATTCCTGCTCATATGGCTGAACAGGTTATTGCTACTGCAGAATTTATTGCTTCAAAAGATCGTTTTGGCCATGAGATGATCAAAAACGGAGTGTATAAAGCGGGTCAGGTTGATACCCAATGGAGCGAAGATATCAGAGTAGAATATATGAAGTGGCTGGAAAAAAATCCAAAAGAAAAAAAGATCAGCCGCGCTCAGCTTGATCAGTTTATGTTAAAAAGAACTTGGTAATATTTTTACTTAAATAAATCGGATGAAACCTGTTTTTAAAATCGTTTTGGTAATTGGCATTGCATGCATGCTCGCTGCACTTACCTTGTATCTGCTCAACAGATCTACTGATGCCGAGCCATTTTTGATCGCATCACTCCTATCAATTGCCATCGGAATTCGGGGTGCATCAGCTTTAAAAGGATTTGCCTATCCTGTAATGATCTTCGGTGTAGTTTCTACAGCAATGATCTTTCCTCACTATTTTCTTGAGATCAATGGCTATAAATTATCTGGCCTGATCACTCCCCTCATTCAGCTAATCATGTTTGGAATGGGTATAACTATGAGCTACAGAGATTTTATTGGAGTATTTAAATCTCCTAAAGGGGTTCTTGTAGGGGTTTCAAGCCATTTTATAATCATGCCTTTACTTGGGTTTGGATTGGCAACCATCAGTGGTTTTACTCCCGAGATTGCAGCAGGTATGATTCTGATCGGATGTGCACCGAATGCTGTTGCAGCCAATGTTATTTCATATCTGGCAAAGGCAAACCTTGCCCTATCTATCACACTTACTTCAATCGCAACCTTACTAGCTCCTTTTCTCACACCACTACTGATGAAGTTATTAGGAGGTTCATTCATTGAGATCAATGTACTTGATATGATGTGGGACATTATGAAAATGGTCATTTTGCCGGTTACTCTAGCTATGGTAGTCAATGAACTCCTGAAGGATAAAATGAAGTGGATCAATGCAGTAATGCCCATTGTATCCATGTTTGGTATCGCATTTATTATTATTATTGTTACCGCCGTGGGTCGTGAAAGTCTTTTAAAAGTCGGGCCACTTCTTATTCTATTAGTTTTGATTCATAACCTCATGGGTTATACCTTAGGATATTGGTTTGCTCGCTTGTTTAAAATGAGTGAAAAAGATTCCAGAACTATTGCAATTAATGTAGGGATGCAGAATGCAGGCCTTTCAAAAGGCCTAGCCTATGGAATGGGTAAGCTTGGAACCGTTGGGCTTGCACCAATGATCTATGGCCCAATGATGAACATCACAGGTTCTATTCTGGCCTCTTACTGGAAAGGAAAACCCATTGCAGATAGTGATGGAAAAGATGAAATTAATTAACAATTAAAATAAATAATCATGCTCAAGTACTTAAAAATCTTCACTTTACTTACTGTGATTAGTCTGAATGCACAGGCTCAATCCAAAAATGAAACACAAATCGCAAAGCTGGTCATCGCTATTAATAATGCAATCATTAATACAGACAGTCTTACTTTAAAGGACCTCACTTGCGACGAATTAAGCTATGGGCATTCTGCCGGTTTAATACAGAATCAGAAGGAATTTATTGCAGGAGTATTGAACGGGCCTACATTTTTTAAAAGTATTGACCCCTTAGATCAGAAAATTACAATGGCAGGTAAAAATGCAATTGTAAGAAATATTGTAACTGCTAAGGCTGAAAATAAAGGGAATCCAGTGGATTTAAAATTTGGTAACATAATGGTTTGGCAGAAAAAGCAAGGGAAGTGGAAGCTGCTCGCTCGACAAGGCTATAAGCTATAATTTTAAAAGATGAATTTAAAAACAGAGCTTTCAAGGCTTATAAAAGAACAGGGAATTGTGCCATTGTACTACTCGGCTGATGCTGAAGTGAGTATTGATTTGATGAGGGCAATGTATGCAGGGGGCATTAGGACTACTGAATATGCAGATCGCGGTGATCGAGCATTGAAGAATTTCCGTGAGATGCGCAAAGTATGTGATGCGGAATTGCCCGGAATGCGATTAGGTATTGGTACAATAAAAACTTTAGAATCTGCCCAAACTTATATGGATGAAGGCGCAGAGTTTTTGGTCTGTCCGGGAATTTTGGAGTCAGTTATTGAATTGTCTGATAAGAATGACCTTCTTTGTGTTCCTGGTTGCATGACTCCCAGCGAAATTATTCGAGCCGAAACTTGCGGGGCAAAGATCGTTAAGCTTTTCCCAGCAAATACCTTAGGCCCATCCTTTATTGAAGCAGTGCAGGCACTTTTTCAAGATATTGTTTTTTTACCTACAGGCGGGATCGAACTTAACGAAGAAAATCTTAGAAGCTGGTTTAAAGTTGGAGTTTGCGCAGTTGGTGGCAGTAAAATGATTACCAAAGACGTGATTGAAAATAAGCGATATGATCAGTTAGCCGCAGAGTCTAAAAGAGCGCTTGAGCTGATCAGTTTAATCAGAGAAAGTTTTAAGAAATAATAATTTTGAATAGTCTATCAAAAAATGAACGAATCACTTTATAAATACATGAGAGTTGGTCTGGTCCACTTTATGGCCTTTCCTGCAACAATCAAAGGCGAAGGTCCGGTGCTTGAAACCATTCGAAAGATTGCTGTAGATGACTATTTTAGTGCCATTGAGATCACAACGATTAAAGACCCTGAGCAACGAATGGCAGTAAAAAAAATGCTTGAAACATCGCATATGACCATCGCTTATGGTGCTCAGCCAAGATTATTAACTACTGGTCTAAACATTAACCATCTGGTTGAGGAGGAACGCCAAAAGGCATTGCAAAATTTAATGGCAGGAATTGACGAGGCTTATGAGATAGGCGCAACCAGTTTTGCTTTTTTGAGTGGTAACTATGAAGAAAGCCGGAAGGAGGAAGCTTTTCAGGCTCTGGTTAATTCTACCAATGAAATTTGCCGATATGCAAAAAGTAAAGGCGATATGAGAATTGCATTAGAGGTTTTTGATTATGATGTAGATAAAAGAAGCCTGATCGGTCCGGCAGACCTTGCACTACGTTATGCCAAAGAGATCCGAAAAAGCCACGATCATTTTGGCTTGATGGTTGATTTAAGTCATATTCCTTTGATCCATGAAACGATTGAAGAATCTTTGCTACCTGTAAAGGATTACATTGTTCATGCGCATATCGGAAATTGTGTGATGAAGGATCCTGAAATGCCAGCATATGGCGATGTTCATCCCCGCTTCGGATTCCCAAATGGCGAAAATGATGTGGATGAAGTTGTAGATTATCTCAGGGTACTATTAGATATTGGCTTTCTGAACACTCAGACCCCTCCGGTGGTAAGTTTTGAGATCAAGCCTTTTGGAGATGAAGATGCTGATATCGTCATTGCAAATGCAAAGCGTGTGCTGAATCTGGCATGGGCAAGGGTTTAGTGAGCTTAAAGGAGAAAGCTTAAAGCTTAAAGCTAAAAGCAGAAAGCAGAAAGCAGAAAGCTAAAAGGGAAAGTAAAAAGTAATTATAGAATTAGAATAAGCATGAAGTTAGTTGTATTAGATGGGTATACCTTAAATCCAGGAGATCTTACATGGGATGGATTAAAGCAGTTTGGTGATCTGCAGGTGCATGACAGAACTCCCGAGAGCCAGATTGTGGAGCGATGCAGAGGTGCAGAGATCATATTTACGAATAAGACACCGCTTAGAGAACATAGTCTCGAACAGCTTCCTGATCTTAAATACATTGGTGTTTTGGCAACTGGTTATAATGTGGTAGATGTTGATTATAGCAAAAAAAGAGGTATTGCAGTGGCTAATATCCCAGGATATGGTACGGCATCAGTCGTGCAAATGACATTTGCACTTTTACTTGAGTTATGTCAGCATGTTCAAAGTCATAGTGATTCAGTTTTTAAGGGTGGCTGGGCAGCTTCGCCCGATTTTTGTTATTGGAATTATCCCTTGGTTGAACTAGAAGGAAAAACCATAGGTATAATCGGTTTTGGCATGATCGGACAAAAAGTTGCGGATGTTGCTGCAGCCTTTGGAATGAATATAATGGCATATTCCCGCAGCCAGTCTGATCAATCGCATCGTAAAAACTTCAGTTGGGTAGAATTGAACAAGCTTCTTACCCATTCAGATGTGGTCAGTATTCACTGCCCTTTATTTCCTGATACCCAGGGTATGATCAATAAAGATACTTTGAAGTTAATGAAGAAGTCAGCCTTCTTTTTGAATACCTCCAGAGGGCCACTCATGGTAGATCAGGATCTGGCTGATGCCCTGAATGAAGGAGTAATTGCGGGTGCCGGAATTGACGTTCTTTCGGTCGAACCACCTTCAGCCGACAATCCTCTTTTTAAAGCAAAAAATTGTATGATCACCCCTCATATTGCGTGGGCAACGAAAGAAGCTAGAGGTAGATTGATGGGAATTGCAGAAAATAATTTATCTTCATTCCTGAATCAAAAACCTATTAATATTGTAAATAAATAAAACCTAAAATTAAATTATTATGAAAAAGTACTCCCTATTATTTCTTATCACGGCTGCCTTATTAAGTTGTAATCCAAAGCAGGAAGATGCTGCAAAAAAGGAAACAGATGCTGCCGCTGATACAGTGAATATCGAAGCTCGTTTAAAGGAATTGAATATAGAGCTAACAACTCCTAAGCCGCCAACTGCAAACTTTGTAAAAACAGTACGCGTAGGTAATTTGGTTTATACTTCAGGTCACGGACCAGACAGAGCAGAAGGTGGACCCCTAACCGGTAGAGTAGGTGATGACCTTACCTTAGAGCAAGGTCAGGAAGCAGCTCGCTTAACCGGTGTATCATTGCTTTCAAGCTTAAAAGCAGAGATCGGCGACTTAAGCAAGGTTAAGCGTATAGTTAAAGTTTTAGGAATGGTTCAGTCTACTCCAGAGTTTAAGGATCAACCTAAAGTAATGAATGCATTTTCTGATATGATGGTTGCTATTTTTGGAGTTAAAGGAAAGCATGCTCGTTCAGCTGTAGGTATGTCAGCACTTCCAGGTAATATTGCCATTGAAATTGAAATGATCGTTGAAGTAGAGGATTAATAACTTCCTAAATACAAACATTTCTATTCTTAATGCTGATTTACTATTCTTAAAGATTTAGTAAATCAGCATTAATTTTTTTACAGAAATTGATTTAATTTAAATTTCTCAGAATTAAAATTATGAAGAAGTATTTCGTAATAACAATAATCGCAATTGCTTTACTTGGTTGCAATTATGCATCCAAAGCGCAAGTAAAAGGGGGCTCAAAAGCTGAAGTTATTGATTTTGATAAGCGCCTAAATGACCTCAACATCGTTTTAGCAAAGCCAAGTGCGCCATTAGCCAGCTATGTAAAGATTGTGCGAGTTGGTAATCTCATTTTTACAGCCGGGCATGGCCCTGATAAACCAGACGGTACCAGAGTTACCGGAAGAGTTGGAGATGATCTGACTCTTGAACAGGGCCAGCAAGCTGCGCGATTAACCGCAATTTCATTGCTTTCGAGCTTAAAGGCAGAACTTGGCGACTTGAATAAAGTAAAGCGAATTGTCAAGGTTTTAGGGATGGTTCAATCTACTCCCGAATTTAAAGATCAGCCAAAGGTTATGAATGCATTTTCTGATCTGATGGTTCAAGTATTTGGAGAAAAAGGTAAACATGCCCGCTCAGCAGTGGGTATGTCAGCACTTCCTGCAAATTGGGCCATAGAAATCGAAATGGTCATTGAGTTTGAAGATTAAAACACAGTTCAATCTGTATTATGCATATTCTGATTGCTCCTAATGCCTTTAAACATAGCCTCTCGGCAAATGAGATTGCAGAAGCTATTCAGGAAGGTTTAAAACGGAGTGGTGCAACCTGCACTTCTGAGTGCTTTCCAATTGCCGATGGAGGTGATGGTACAGGCCATTTGATCGTAGAAAAATGTGGTGGCCTCTGGCATAAATACGATGTTCATGATCCATTAGGAAGATTGATCAAAGCTCCCTTAGGTATTATTGATCAGGGTAAAACGGCTGTAATTGAAATGGCGGATGCATCGGGTATTCGCTTAGTTCGCAGTGATGAAATGTTGCCATTAATGGCTTCTTCTTTTGGCACCGGCGAATTGATTCGATTTGCACTCGACAGAAACGTATCACGCATCATCATTGGACTTGGTGGTTCGGCAACTGTTGATGGAGGGATAGGAATTTTAAGTGCTCTTGGTATCAAATTTCGAGATGCTGATGGAGCTGAGTTAGCAGCTTTACCCATCAATATATCCCGATTCCGTCAAATTGATATGTCGGGTTTCGACTCTCGTATTTTTAATTGCCAGATTACAGTTTTATGCGATGTTGATAATTTATTATTAGGTGATCAGGGCTCAGCAGTGATTTTTGGTCCTCAGAAAGGAGCTAGCCCCTCAGATATAAAACTTTTGGATCTGGCTTTAACAAACCTCAGGGATCTGGCTTTTCAATCTACCGGAATCAATATGAATGAAATTCTTCATGGAGGTGCTGCAGGTGGTATAGCGGCTTCATTGTTCACTTTTCTAAATGCCAGATTAGTGAATGGAGCTGAACATTTTCTGGAGCTTACTGACTTTGAAAAAAGATTGAAAAATGCAGACCTTCTCATAACCGGCGAAGGTTGTCTCGATGAGCAGACCTTACAGGGAAAGGGCCCTTTTGCTGTTGCTAAACTTGCAAAAGAATGCAATATCACGGTTATTGGGATTGCAGGCAGCGTGCCACTCAATGAAAATGCAGACCTGAACAGGTATTTTGATATTATTATGCCTATTGGCAATGAGCCTACTGACCTCCAAACAGCCATGAGTTTTACCACATCTAATCTAATCAGGACCGCTAGTGTAATTGGTAAATTTCTTTCCTTACCCAAAACTATTTAATGTAATTTTAGGTCTTTGATTAACGCAATTCGTCGAATCTATTGGCTTTCAACATATGAAAAATATTTTTTCTTTTTTCCTTCTATTATTCGTTTCATCACTTTCTGCGCAATCGTTAAAGCAGAAAATCGAAATGGCCTATTCGCGTTTTGAAAATGATTCTCAAATGAAGTTTGGGATAAGTTCAATTAGCATATTGAATGCAGAAACTGGAGCTATAGTTTATGCTAAAAATGAGAATGTGGGTCTAGCCAGTGCCTCAACCTTAAAAACAATAACAGCAGCAACTGCCTACCACTTGTTGGGTAAAGATTTTGTTTGGGAGACCAGCCTGGGTTACAATGGAACAATTTCATCAAATGGTACATTGAATGGTGATGTGATCATAACTGGAGCTGGCGATCCAAGTTTGGGTAGCGATAGGTATGATCAAACCAGGCCTGAACTTATTCTTAAGAAATGGACAGAGGCAATTGCTCGCTCAGGAATAAAGAATATTACCGGTTCAATAATCGCTGATGATCGTTTATTTGGCACTCAAACGATGCCCGGAGGTTGGACCTGGCAGGATATGGGCAATTATTACGGTGCTGGGCCATCCTCTTTATCCTGGAGGGAGAACCAGTTTGACCTTATTTTTAAGCCGGCAAATCGAGTAGGTGAGCCTGCAGAACTGATTGGTACAGAACCACAAATGAACTACCTTAAAATTGTGAATGAAGTATTGACCGGTGCTCCAGGTTCTGGAGATAATGTATATGCTTATTCTGCACCTTATTCTACTGTGATATATTTGAGAGGCACTTATGGTATTGATCTCAAAAAAGCAATTGCTGCCTCTGTTCCTGATCCTGCATACCATCTGGCCTATCAATTCTTGAGTAGGTTGAAACAGTCGGGTATTTCGGTTGAAAAGGACGCTGTAACAGCCAGAGAACTGTCATTGAATAACCAGCTTTTTCAAGCTCCTTCAAAGATTATTGATATCCACACTTCAGCAAATCTTGATAAAATCATTTATTGGTTCAATCAAAAAAGTATCAATCTTTTTGGAGAACATTTGATTAAAACTATTGCCTGGAAAGAGGCTAAAGAAATTACTACTACAAATGGAGCTAGGGTACTGAAAGATTTCTGGTCTAAAAAAGAAGGAATTGATCCTGATGCAATGAATATTTATGATGGTAGCGGATTGTCGCCTTCAAATAGGATCACCACACTGGCAATGGCACAGGTACTTCATTCAATTAAAAAAGAAAGTTGGTTTGCTGGATTTTATGAAAGTTTGCCGGTCTATAATGATATGAAAATGAAAAGTGGAAGCATAAGCGATGTAATTGCGTATACCGGGTATCAGACAAGCTCAAATGGAACTCCATTAGTATTTTCGTTTATTATCAATAATTATAAGGGGAGTAGCTCAACAGCCAGGCAAAAAATGTTTACTGTTCTTAATACCTTAAAATAGTAGTTTGCAGAAATCGTTTTGAAATAATCCCGTCATTTTTCTTTGTTCTTATTTAAAGGAGATTGAAATACTGTAATTTCGTACTATGTCTAAAGCCATTGTAATTGGTGCAGGTATTGCCGGTATTGCTTCTGCAATTCGTCTGGTTATAAAAGGATATCAGGTAGAGGTCTTTGAAGCGGGTTCTTTAGCAGGTGGTAAGCTTTCCGAACTCAATTTGGGTGATTTCCGATTTGATACAGGTCCAAGTTTGTTTACAATGCCTCAATACGTTGATGAACTTTTTACCCTGGCGGGTAAAAATTCAGCAGATTATTTCCAATATGAAAAGCTCGAAACTGTCTGCAATTATTTCTATGAAGATGGCACTCGCATCAGTGCATTTGCAGATCGAACTAAATTCTCTGAAGAAATAGCTGAAAAAACGAAGGATAGCGCTGAATCTGTTATCAAATTCCTTGAAAAAAGTAAAGATATCTACGAAATCACAAACGCTGTATTCCTTCAAAGATCATTGCATAAGTTCAGTAGTTATTTTAATTGGAAGACCTTTAAATCTTTACTCCGATTTTCTGAAATTGATGCATTTCGGTCAATGAATCAAGCCATTGAGGCTAATTTTAAAGATTATAAAACAATTCGTTTTTTTAATCGCTATGCAACATATAACGGTTCTAATCCTTATAAAGCTCCGGCAACATTAAATGTTATACCTCATTTTGAACAGCATTTTGGAGCTTATTTCCCCGTTGGGGGTATGTATTCAATAGCTAGTTCACTGGTAAAACTTGCGATTGATTTGGGTGTAAAATTCAATTTCAATAGTTATGTTGACGAGATAGAATTGAATAACGATCAGGTTTCTGGTGTAAAGGTCAAGGGTCTAAGCTATCCTGCAGACCTTGTGATTTCCAATATGGATATCTGGTATACTTACCAAAAATTGTTAAAAGGATTCGAAGTTCCCGATCGTATTAAACAGCAGGAACGCAGCAGTTCTGCCCTGATCTTTTACTGGGGTATCAATAGGTCTTTTTCCGAGCTTGAACTACATAATATCTTTTTTACAGAAGATTATAGAGAAGAATTTAAAAAGATATGGGACGATAAAATAATTTATAATGATCCTACTATCTATGTAAATATAAGTTCCAAAAATAAAGTAGAAGATGCACCTGTAGGATCCGAAAACTGGTTTACAATGATCAATGTGCCCGCTAATACAGGGCAGGATTGGGATGTTTTAATCATTGAGGCCCGCAAAAATATCATTGAGAAATTATCTAAAATACTTGGTTTAGATGTAAGCAAGCTGATCGTTTGCGAGGCAATTTTGGATCCAAGAAGCATCGACTCGAAAACATTTTCTTATCAGGGGTCACTTTATGGTAGCAGTTCCAACAGTCAATTCTCAGCTTTTTTAAGGCACGCAAATTTTTCATCAAAAATTGAAAATTTATTTTTTGTAGGTGGAAGTGTGCACCCCGGTGGTGGGATACCCCTTGCCTTGTTGTCAGCAAAAATTGTAGAGGGTTTGATAAAATAAAATATGCTTTTGTCAAGTGTTCCGGGAATTTTCAAAATGCTAAAAAATGATTACTTTAACGTATGCTTGAACCGCGCAAAAATTGGATAGTTTTTAAATTCTTTTCTTGGTATATAAACAGAATTATTAAATCTGATTTTCAAGAACTGAAATTCAATAAAATCAGTATTGATCAGAGCAAGTCGATTCTGTTAATAGCCAATCACTTTTCTTGGTGGGATGGATTTGTTCTTTTTCAAATCAACCGTCTCTATTTCAGAAAAAATTTTCATGTGATGATCACCCAGGAAAACTATCAGAAGGTTTGGTTCATGAAGTATCTTGGCAGTTTTTCAGTAAAAAAGAATTCAAGGAGTATAATTGAAACACTCGAATACGCAGGTCATTTACTGGATGATCCCAAAAATTTGGTTCTCATCTTCCCGCAAGGGAAGCTATATTCAGGTCATGTAGAACAAATACAATTTGAAAAGGGCTTGATGAATTTGATAAATATTTCTTCAAAAACTTTCCAGTATATATTTGCAGCTAGTTTTACTGATTATTTTGAAAATCGTAAGCCTACTATTAACTGTTTTTTGCAGGAGTGGGAAGGGGCTGAGTTTACAAGCCTGCAATTAATTAAAAGCGCCTTTAATAAACATTATGAATTATCGCGGCAAAATCAAACCGCGGCTGCCGTTTAAGAATGATACTAATTTACCTGATTTTCTTCTTTTTAGTTCTGCGGTTTACGGTTACTCTGTTTAATTTTTTATCGAATCCAAAGCTAACAAATTCGTTTAGGCAGTATGACGATTTCGTCTCCATACTGATACCTGCACGAAATGAAGAAGCTGATATACAGCAGTTGCTTCATTCCATCAGCATACAAAATTATCAGAACTATGAGGTTATCATTCTTGATGATAATTCTACTGATCGTACTTCTCAAGTTTGTCAGGATTTTTGTGATCAGCATAAACGTTTCAAACTTTTGCCAGGTGCCCCTCTTCCCAAAGGCTGGCTCGGAAAAAATTTTGCCTGCTTCCAGTTGGCCAAGGCCGCTCATGGCAAGTACTTGATTTTTTTGGATGCTGATGAAACCATTTCTGATGGCTTGATTAATAATTCTATTCATCGCATGAAACTAAATCAATTAAGCTTGTTAAGTCTTTTTACTGATCAAATCATGCTAACTTGGGGTGAACGTCTGGTTGTGCCTCTCATGCATTTTGTATTGTTAAATCTATTGCCCCTCAGATTGGTCAGGCTTTCAAAAAATTCCTCATTTTCAGCCGCAAGTGGACAGTTTATGATGTTTGATGGAGAACACTACAAGCAGAATCAATGGCATGAGCAGGTAAAACATCAGGTTGTTGAAGATGTGGAGATCATGAAACTGATCAAAGGTTTTGGATATAATGGTGAAGCATTGTTGGCTAACGGGTTCATAAATTGCAGGATGTATAAAAGCTTTAGCGAAGCCGTTGATGGTTTTAGTAAGAATTTTCTAGCCGGATTTAATAATAATGTGCTTGGGCTTTTTCTTTATTTGCTGCTTGTTGTAATGGGGCCGATTGCAATTGCCTTTTTTTTGAGCCCTGATTTAGGTCTCTTTGCCCTATCTTTGATTGTTTTAAGCAGGGTAATGATATCACTTTCTGCCAGACAAAGTGTATGGCAAAATGTGCTTCTCCATCCATTGCAATTACTTTGTATGGTATTCATCTCTGTAATCGCTGTAAAAAAACACTTTACTAAAACTATCGTTTGGAAAGGGCGGGCAATAAGACAATGAAACTGAACAAAACTATCATTTGCAGTATTTTCATCGTGATGTTTCACCTGGTGGGCTTATATGGTTTTTTAAACTCAGAGCTGGAAAAGCTTTTCATAGTTCTCGTTCCTTTTCATTTATTGTTAATGCTTAGTTTGCTGGTTATTAGCACGAATGATTTTTCTTTAAATATCAGGAACTTTGCAATCATTGTTTACCTGGCAGGCTTTTTCATAGAGGTAATCGGAGTCAATACAGGCCTTATTTTCGGTTCATACACCTATGGCAAAGCCTTAGGTTTTAAGCTATTCTCAACTCCTCTTCTTATCGGTGTCAACTGGTTAATATTGGTCTATTGTACTGGTGTTTTTCTTGAACAATTTAAAATAAAGAATGCTTTATTTTTTTGCTTAATAGGCGCTTTAGTACTTTTAAGCCTTGATTTTTTAATTGAGCCCATCGCAATAAGATTTAATTACTGGTCTTGGGCTGGAGGTAAAATTCCATTGCAAAACTACTTGGGATGGTATCTATTTTCTTGCTTATTATTATGGATTTTTAGAAGGCTTGACTTTCAAAAACAAAACAAAGCTGCGATTGCATTGCTTTTTGCTCAATTAGTATTTTTCCTAGTATTGAATTTTTGGGCTTTGTGATAAACTATTTAGTATTTTTGTAAACCAAAAACTTTCTGGCCAAAAAAAGAATTAAGCTTAGCTAATGAAATATAATCTTGACATAACAATCGATACTGATTCAGGCTTTTGTTTTGGAGTAGTTTATGCGATTGATATGGCTGAAGAGATCCTAGATGAAGACGGGTATCTCTACTGCCTTGGAGACATTGTTCACAATGATGAAGAAGTAAGCCGTTTGAAATTAAAAGGGCTTAAAATCATTTCGCATGAAGATCTTCTCAACATAAGAAACGAGAAAGTTTTGATTCGTGCTCATGGCGAAGCACCTGAAACCTATCGTCTGGCCCTTGATAATAATATAACTCTGATCGATGCTTCTTGTCCGGTGGTTTTAAAGTTGCAGAACAGAATAAAAAATACGTACGATCTTAAGGAAAAGGTTTTAATTTTTGGTAAACATGGGCATGCCGAGGTGATTGGCTTGCAAGGTCAGACCAATAATGAAGCGCTTGTATTCCAAGATATTGCAGAGCTTGATAATGTTGATCTTCCACAAAAATTTACCCTGTATAGTCAAACCACCAAAAGTACAGATAAGTTCTATGAGATAAAAGATGAACTGATTAAACGTGGCTACGATATCAAAGCGAATGACACAATCTGCAGGCAGGTTTCAAACAGATATGAAGACTTAAGAAAATTTGTCATCAGTTACGATAAAATTGTATTTGTTTCTGGTAAGAAATCGTCTAATGGAAAAGTTCTTTTTGAGGTTTGCAAGCAATTTAATCCGAACACCTATTTTGTTAGTAGTGAACAAGAATTAGATTTAGGAATGTTTACTCCTGCAGATAAGGTTGGAATATGTGGAGCTACATCTACTCCAATGTGGTTAATGGAAAGAGTAAAATCTACTCTTCAAGAATATTGAAATTTGCTCAGCCGATGCTAGTTAATCAGTCAAAAACAGGGGTTATTATTGCTTTTATAATTATCTGCCTCTGGTTTCTAAGTATTTTTTTTCTGATGAATTGGGAGATTAATTTTAAAAATCCACTCCTTTATGCATTGATTCTGGTTCAAATGCATTTATATACCGGACTCTTTATTACGGCGCACGATGCAATGCATAGTACGGTTTCCCCCAATCCAAAACTTAATAAGCTAATCGGTCAACTTTGTACTGCCTTGTACGCCTGTTTTCCATTTAGTAGTCTATATACCAAACATCATGAGCATCACCAATATGTTCATACAGACAAGGACCCGGATTACTCGGAAGGAAACTTTTTTATTTGGTATCTTAACTTTATTAAACAATATCTTTCCTGGTGGCAGGTTGTGCTAATGGCATCGATCTTTAATTTATTAAAAATATGGGTGCCTGAGCTCAATTTATTTTTGTTTTGGGTACTACCTTCACTTTTAAGCACAATCCAATTATTTTATTTTGGCACCTGGCTTCCTCATCATGGGGAACATGCCAATAAGCATCAATCAAGCTCACAAAGAAAAAATCATATTCTTGCTTTTCTCACCTGTTATTTTTTTGGTTACCACTTTGAGCATCATGATTCGCCCGGAACACCCTGGTGGAGATTATGGGAACTGAAAAATTCGTAAAACAATTGTTTCTTTTAAGTCAAATGGAATGAAGCATTTCCAACTAATGATCTGTAAGACTATCTTTGACTTTCTTTAATAAATATATGGGTAAGCAAGGTGTTTTGTTGGTAAATTTAGGTACTCCTAACAGTCCCTCAACGAGTGATGTCAGAACCTATCTGGGAGAATTTTTAATGGATGGAAGGGTAATAGACGTACCCCTTGTTTTACGGGCTATACTGGTAAAAGGAATCATTGTCCCTTTCCGCGGACCAAAATCTGCTAAATTATATAAGGCAATATGGTCTGATACTACAGGTTCTCCATTGATGCACTATAGCATTATTCAAAAAGATCTTTTGCAGCAGCGCTTAGGTGAAGATTACCATGTTGAGCTGGCCATGCGTTATCAAAACCCTTCTATTGAGAGTGCTTTAAAATTGTTGAAAGAAGCACAGGTTAACAGTATAAAAGTTATACCCATGTTTCCTCATTACGCTTCTGCTAGTACAGGCTCGGTAATGGATAAAGTAATGAAACTAGTCAGAAAGTGGCAAACCATTCCAAATATTTCATTCATTAATTCATTTCATGATGATGAACGAATGATCGAGGCTTTTTCTGATAATGGTAGAAAGCATCAGCCCGAAACGTATGATCATATTTTATTTAGTTTCCACGGCTTACCCCAAAGACAGCTTCGCAAATCAGACCATTCTAAGTTGCACTGTCAGAAGGTTGAAAATTGCTGCTCGGTACTGATTGAAAATAATAAATTTTGTTACTCTGCCCAGTGTCATGATACCGCACGACTAATCGCTGAAAAACTGGAATTGCCAAAGGAAAAATATTCGGTTTGTTTTCAATCACGTCTTGGAAAAGATCCATGGGTTCAGCCTTATACAAGTGTTGTAATTGAAGAGTTGGCAAAAAAAGGGGTTAAAAGATTACTTGTATTCTGCCCTGCCTTTGTCGCAGATTGCCTTGAAACTGTTTACGAGGTTTCTGTTGAGTATGGCGATGAATTTAAGGAAATGGGTGGTGAACATGTGCAGCTGGTAGAAAGCTTGAATGATCATCCTTTATGGATCGACTCTTTAGAAGGCCTGGTTAAAGGCTAGATCAATTAAAACCGTTCTTGTAAATATAATCCAAGAAACTTTTTGTAGCTCCAGTATGACTACTTATATATTCTCGGGCAGTTAATCCACTTTTGATACGGTTTTCCTCCTTTGAAAGTAGTTCCATTTGGGTATTTAATTGTTTTGAGTCATTGACTGAAAAAGCAGATCCGTTTTTTATTAGTTCAACAGCTTCTATAAATGTTGAATAATTTGGTCCAAAAATAAGGGGTAAGCCAAATGCTGCAGCTTCAAGTGTATTATGAATACCCACTCCAAATCCTCCACCTATATAAGCTATATGCCCATATTGATAAATGGAAGAAAGTAATCCGATGCTATCAATGATCAAAACTTGTGGAGTTTCATTAGTTTGTATTTCAATCTCCTGCTTTTGAATTGATGATAATTTAACTGAGTTTGGAAATTGTTTCTCAATACCCTCAATTCGGGCAGTATTTACTTCATGAGGAGCGATAATAAATTTCCATTTTGGATACATCAGTACTAAATTTGAAATTATTTTTTCATCATCCGGCCAGGTACTTCCACCAATAAAAACAGGGGCGCTTTCACAGAATTCTTCAATAGCCTTGATTTTGATCGGGTTTTTTGCATTAAACTCTACCCGATCGAATCGGGTATCGCCGCTTACCGTCACCTGCTTAATGCCAATGAGTCCTAATAGTTCTCTACTTTCTTTATTCTGAACAAATACATGTGAAACCCAGCTTAACATTTTGCGATGTAAACTCCCGTACCATTTAAAAAATGCCTGATCTTTCCTGAATATTCCTGATATGATGTAATGAGGGGTTTTATGATCATGGAGTGCTTCAAAATAGTGATACCAGTATTCATATTTTGTAAAAACAGCAATAGTGGGGTTTATCAGGCTTACAAACTTCCTGGCATTGTATCTAGTATCTATGGGTAGGTAAAAAACATGATCAGCCAAAGCATAGTTTTTTCTGATCTCGTATCCGGATGGCGAAAAGAAAGTTATAACTATGGATGTGCCTGGATAATCAGCCTTCAGTTTTTCCAAAACGGATCTGCCCTGTTCAAACTCTCCTAATGAAGCAAAGTGAAACCAGGCGTACCGTTTATTTTTATCAATACTACTTTCAATTCGTTCCAGAATTCCTTTTCGCCCATTTAACCACTGGGCAGCTTTTTTATTTTTGAGTGATACAAGTGTGATCAGTAGGGTGTAAAGGCAGATTCCAGCATTGTATAAAAAAAGCATTTTTAATTAAATTAATTTCTTCATCGAAGTTAATATTTAATTTTTTATTTTTACTCCTCTCTTTTAGGCGAGAAAAACAGCGGTTTGCCTCTTAACTGTCTGTAAAACTCAATTAAAAAATAAAATGGGTAATGGAGGTCTTCCAATCTGGTGCCGGACATAAATTCATGGGCATAACAAACAAAAAATACGTATGAAAATTGCAGTTGTAGGTACAGGATATGTTGGTTTAGTAACGGGTACATGCCTGGCAGAAACAGGAAATACAGTTACCTGTGTCGACGTTAATGAGGAAAAGGTAAAAATGATGCAGGCATTTAAATTGCCCATATATGAGCCCGGCCTAGATTTGCTTTTTCACAGAAACATTGACCAGGGAAGGTTGAAATTTACTACCAATCTAGCAGATGCCATTTCAGATGCCCAAATCATTTATTTGGCCTTGCCTACACCACCAAATGGCGATGGAGCAGCAGATCTCAGTTATGTTCTAGGAGCTGCAAAAGATATTGCAAAATTGATTACAGAATATAAGGTCATAGTTACTAAATCAACTGTGCCAGTTGGAACTGCAGATAAAGTGATTAAGGTTTTCAAAGACAATACCTCGGTTGAAGTTGATGTAGTTTCGAATCCTGAATTCCTTCGCGAAGGGGTTGCGGTTGAAGATTTTATGAAACCAGACCGTGTTGTTGTAGGTACAGAAAGTGTGAAAGCACAAAAGCTAATGGCCGAGTTGTATGGCCCATATGTTAGACAGGGAAACCCAATTATATTCATGGATGCTCGTTCGTCAGAACTAACTAAATATGCGGCAAATTCATTCCTAGCCACAAAAATTACATTTATGAATGAAATTGCGAATCTGTGTGAGCTTGTTGGGGCTGATGTGGATGCCGTTAGAAAAGGAATAGGCTCTGATGATCGTATTGGGAAGCGCTTTTTATTCCCTGGTGTAGGTTATGGCGGCAGTTGCTTTCCTAAAGATGTCCAGGCTTTAGCACATTCAGCAAGAGAGAATAAGTATGATTTTAAAATTCTCGAATCTGTCATGGAAGTCAATGATATCCAAAGGAAGGTATTAGTTGAGAAAATGAGGAAGTACTATGGCGGACAGCTTAAAGGAAAGAAAATTGCTATTTGGGGTCTTGCATTTAAACCTGAAACAGATGATATCCGCGAAGCTCCTGCTCTTTATATTTTAGAGGAGTTACTCAAAGATGGTGCGATTATAAGCGCATTTGATCCCGAGGCAATGAGCAATGTAAAAAAGGTTGTGGGTGATAAAATTCACTTTGGAGAGAATCAATATGATATTTTGAAAGATGCAGATGCACTTGTTATCGTAACAGAGTGGTCGGTTTTCAGAACTCCTGATTTTGACAGGGTTGGGTCACTTTTGAAAAGTAAAGTTATTTTTGACGGCCGGAACTTATATGATTTGCAAAAAATGATTGACAGTGGCTATTATTATAACAGTATAGGTAGAAAAACCATCAGCATATGATCCCAAGAAAACGAATATTAATAACAGGAGCAGCCGGATTTCTTGGCTCACACTTATCCGACCGGTTTATTAAGGAAGGTTTTCATGTGATTGGCATGGACAATCTGATTACAGGTGATCTCCGTAATATTGAACATTTATTTCCCCTTGAAAATTTTGAATTCTATAATCATGATGTCTCTAAATTTGTTTATGTAGCAGGTGAACTGGATTATATTCTTCACTTCGCCTCTCCAGCAAGCCCTATCGATTATCTTAAAATTCCAATACAAACCCTAAAGGTTGGTTCTTTGGGTATTCATAATCTGCTGGGTTTAGCACGGTCTAAGAAATCTAGGATTCTGATTGCTTCAACATCCGAGGTTTATGGTGATCCAACCGTAAACCCTCAACCTGAAGAGTATTGGGGCAATGTTAACCCTGTAGGACCGCGAGGAGTTTATGATGAAGCCAAGCGTTTTCAGGAAGCAATGACCATGGCTTATCATACATTTCATGGTTTAGAGACTCGAATTGTCAGGATATTCAATACTTATGGCCCGCGCATGCGTCTGAATGATGGCAGGGTACTACCTGCATTTATTGGTCAGGCCTTAAGAGGTGAAGACCTAACCGTGTTTGGTGATGGCTCTCAAACCCGTTCATTCTGTTATGTTGATGATCTGGTTGAAGGAATTTATCGCTTGCTATTCTCAGATTATTCCATGCCTGTAAATATTGGCAATCCTGATGAAATCACTATAAAAGAATTTGGTGAAGAGATCATTAAGCTCACAGGAACAAAGCAAAAAATGATTTATAATCCTCTGCCTACCGACGACCCTAAACAACGCCGGCCGGATATTACTAATGCCAGAAAAATACTTTCCTGGGAGCCTAAAATTAACCGAGCAGAAGGGTTAAAGATCACTTATGATTACTTTAAATCACTGCCAGAGCATGAAATAAAGCATAAAGATTTTACATATTATAATACTAAATAATGCCCGGAAAGAAAATTTTAGTCACAGGTGGTACAGGTTATATAGGCTCGCATACCGTTGTTGAATTGATCAATGCAGGTTATGAGCCAGTAATTGTCGACAATCTTTCTAATTCAAGCCCTCAAATAATTGATCAGATCATGAAGATCACTGGCAAAAAGCCTGATTTCTTTAATTTTGATCTGTGCGATGAAAAGTTAACTCGTCAATTTCTTGATACTCACCCGGATATAGAAGGGATAGTACACTTCGCAGCATTTAAAAGTGTTGGTGAATCAGAAAAAGAACCTTTAAAGTATTATAAAAATAATATTTACTCGCTAGTCAATTTACTTTTGGCTGCTTCAGAACGAAAGATGAATATTGTTTTTTCATCGAGCTGTACTGTTTATGGAGAGCCAGATAGCCTGCCTGTAAATGAGCTGGCCACAGTAAAAAGAGCAGAATCAACCTACGGAAACACGAAGCAGATTGCCGAAGAGATTTTAAGTGAAACTGCCCGGGTAAACCAAAACTTAAAGGTAATCGCACTTCGTTATTTTAATCCGGTAGGAGCTCATTCTTCGGCATTGATTGGAGAGCTTCCCATTGGTGTTCCTCAGAATTTGGTTCCTTTCATTACACAGGCTGCAATCGGTAAAAGAGGCAATATCATTGTTTTTGGCGATGATTACGATACGATCGATGGTACTTGTATCAGAGATTATATCCATGTAGTTGACCTTGCAAAGGCGCATGTTGCCGCATTAAAGAAATTAGAAGCTGAGCCAGAGCAATTTGATATTTATAATATTGGCACCGGTCGTGGAAATTCTGTTTTAGAAGTGATTCATGCCTTTGAAAAGGCAACTGGCCAAAAATTGAATTATTCTATAGGCCCTAGAAGACCCGGTGATATTATTAGGATCTTTGGTGATGTAACTAAAGCTGAGCGTGATCTTTCATGGAAAGCTGAGCTCGGTTTATTGGATATGATGAGCTCTGCATGGGAATGGGAGAAATATATAAAACAGAATCCTCTTTAAATAGTGTAAAATACCTTTTGGAGCAGATGTTTCCTTAATAAAAAATCTATTTTAAAAATGAAGAAAATTTTGATAACCGGTGGAGCAGGTTTTATTGGCTCTCATGTTGTTAGGCGATTTGTAAATAACTATCCCAATTACCAGATTATTAATCTTGATAAATTAACCTATGCCGGAAATCTTCTTAACCTTAAGGATATTGAGCAAAACTCCAACTATAAATTCATAAAAGGTGATATCGTTGATGCGGTATTCATTGATAACTTATTCTCTGAAGAGCAGATCGATTCTGTGATACACCTTGCAGCTGAATCTCATGTCGACAGATCAATAAGTAATCCTTTAGAGTTTGTTATGACCAATGTTCTTGGTACTGTAAATCTATTGAATGCAGCTCGTCATCAATGGAAACACGCGTATAACAATCATCGCTTCTATCATGTTTCTACAGACGAAGTTTATGGAAGTCTGGGAGAAACAGGTTTATTTACTGAAGAAACAGCATATGATCCCCATAGCCCTTATTCAGCTTCTAAAGCTAGCTCTGATCATTTTGTTAGATCCTACCATGATACATACGGAATTGATGCTGTGATCTCTAATTGTTCTAATAACTATGGATCGTTTCATTTTCCAGAAAAGCTGATTCCGCTTTCTATTAATAACATCAAAAATAACCTTCCTATTCCGGTTTATGGGAAAGGCGAAAATATCCGTGACTGGTTATGGGTAGAAGATCATGCCCGTGCAATTGACTTGATTTTTCATCAAGCTCCTGCTGGAAGCACCTACAATATTGGAGGGAATAACGAGTGGACAAATATTGATCTGATTCGGTTATTGTGTAAGATCATGGATCAAAAATTAGGAAGAGAACCTGGTTCATCAGCAAAACTCATCACTTATGTAACAGATCGCGCTGGGCATGACCTTAGATATGCAATTGATTCGTCAAAACTTCAGTCAGATCTGGGATGGAA
The DNA here is from genome assembly GCA_945901155.1 of Pedobacter schmidteae. Taxonomy (GTDB): domain Bacteria; phylum Bacteroidota; class Bacteroidia; order Sphingobacteriales; family Sphingobacteriaceae; genus Daejeonella; species Daejeonella schmidteae_B. Next base: position 14,161 of record CAMDKO010000012.1, on the reverse strand, counting down.
GCCGAGCCTAAAATTTGAAGAAGGGCTTGAAAAAACTGTTGAATGGTTTTTGAATAATGAGGAGTGGCTTCAAAGTGTTACCTCTGGCAATTATCAATCTTATTATAATGATCAGTACGGAAAGAGCTAAAATGTTAAATTCCCCTTTCAGCTTTAACCTTTCAGCTTTAACCTTTCAGCTTTTAGCTTTCCCCTTTTAGCTTTCCCCTTTCCCCTTTAACCTTTCAGCTTTAGGCTTTCAGCTTTTAGCTTTCAGCTCCCTTTACTCATACCTAAGCGAATCCACAGGATCCAACTTAGATGCCTTAACTGCAGGGTAAAGCCCAGACATTAAGCCAACGCCAATACAAAGAGTTAATCCAAGGATAGTCCAGACCCAAGGCATAATGAATGATCCGCCCATCACCATGGAGAGTAAATTACCAATGAGGATTCCTAGAAATACCCCTGTGATACCTCCCATCAAACAAATAACGATTGCCTCAATCAGGAATTGTCTGCGAATAACCAAAGGTGTTGCACCAATAGCCTTGCGGATTCCAATTTCGCGAGTTCGCTCTGTTACTGAAACGATCATGATATTCATCAGTGCAATTGCAGCCCCAATAAGTGTGATAGCCCCAATAACAATTCCTCCAATTCGAACAAATTTCAGGTTTTCAACAAGTGTCTGAGCAATAGCATCACTTTTTGTTATCTCAAAATTATTTTCATCAGATATTTTCAAATTTCTGACATTCCTGAATAAGGCTGTTGCCTCGCCAATTGCATATTCCATTTGTGCTGGATCATCACTCATTACAGAAATAGTGTAAGATGGATTTGCGATGGTCATCACCTGCTTGGCACGAAGTAGAGGGATGACACAGATCTTGTCGCCACCAAAACCAACACTCGAGCCTTTAGCGGCAAGTAGTCCTACGATTCGGAATTTATTATTTCCAATACTGATTGTTCTGTTGATCGGATCTACATTAGGAAAGAGTCGGGTCTTAATTTCATCGCCTATAATTACTACGCTAGTTCCATATTCAAGTTCTGCCTGAGAAAAGTTTCTGCCATTAGCTATTTTGTATCCTGCCGACATTAAATAATTTTCGTCTGCACCTATTACAGAAATATTCGGGTTGGTCTTTTCGTTTCCATACTTTGCAGTTCCTCCAAATGAAGCGAAGGTATTTACGGATATGGTTGCAGGGAAGTCAAAATTACTTTTAAATGCAGTAGCCTGTCTGTAATCTATTGATTTATATCTTTTAGGCCTCTGGCCACTTCCACCAATCCGGATTCCGATACCTCTATTTCTGATGGTAAATGAATTAGCTCCCATGCTTGAGAATGTATTATTCAAAGATCCTTCAATTGCATCAATAGACGTTAAAATACCAACTAATGCGGTTATGCCAATTGCTATGATTATTGCAGTTAAAAATGTCCGAAGCTTATTGCCCTTCACAGATTGCAAAGCAACCTTGACATTTTCAGAATAACTCATTGTTCCCGCCATAGTATAAATATAAAAAGTCCTGCTAGTTTGACAGCAGGACTTAATAAAATGTTACAAAAATATATTTTAAACTGAGAATGACGTGCCACAACCGCAAGTGCTGCTGGCATTCGGGTTGCTGAAAGTAAATCCACGAGCATTTAATCCATCCTTGAAATCAACTTCCATGCCGGCTAAATATAAACCATGTGCCTTATGCATAAAGACAGTGATCTCATCAATACTATATTCCTGATCGCCTTCCTTCTTCTGATCAAAACCTAAAATATAATTCATTCCTGCACATCCGCCTCCTTCAACTCCCAAACGTAATCCGTAATCTGAACCTAGTTCCTGCTGTTGAATAAGTTTTTTTATTTCTTTCTTAGCCCCATCCGTTAAGGTAACTGGTGCTGTAAGATTTGCAATTTCTGTGCTCATATTTCTTTTAAAATCTTGCTACAAATATACATGAAATTGCTCACTTTTGTTTTGATCCATAGTTTTTTGACCATCTTTTAATAATTGCAGAATTATGAATGATATTAATTTTTTATTTGATATAATTAAATATACACTTTCAGGACTATTAGTATTCTTTGCTGCCTGGTATTTTGTGAAGCCATTGCTATTGCAAAAGCTTAATTTTCAAAGGCTGGAATTAAAGAAAGCCGGACTTATACATACCCTTCCATTAAGGTTACAGGCTTATGAGCGTACAGTATTATTCTTAGAAAGAATCAATCCTTCAAATTTATTGGTTCGTCTGCATGTGCCCGGTATGAGTGCTATTGAAATGCACAAACTTATCATATCTGAAATTCGAGCTGAATATCAGCACAATATCTCTCAGCAGATTTACGTGACTGAAATGTCCTGGTCTGTAGTAAAAGGAATTAAAGAACAGACAATTGGAATGATCAGCAGTGCTGCAAATGCTTTGCCAGCTGAAGCAAGTGCGATGGACTTAAGTAAATCGGTTCTCAAACATCTGGCGAATTTGGAAAGCGAAAACCCATATGACCTTGCGCTGAGCATTGTAAAAAAAGATATTCAGTCTTTATTTTAAACCAATGAGTGAAAAAAAGATTCAAACCAGTTCTGGAATTGAAATAAAGGAAGTCTATACAGAACCTAAAAGTCTGGAATTGCCCGGTGAGTTCCCCTTTACTCGTGGAATTCAAAAGGATATGTATAGGGGTCGAATGTGGACTATGCGTCAGTATGCAGGATTTTCGACTGCTTTTGAATCAAATAAGCGTTATCATTATTTGCTTTCACAGGGTACAACCGGCTTATCTGTGGCCTTTGACCTTCCTACACAGATTGGCTACGATTCAGACCATGAAATGTCTGATGGTGAAGTTGGAAAAGTAGGCGTGGCTATTGATTCACTTATGGATATGGAGATTCTTTTTGATGGAATCGATCTTAGTAAAGTAACTAGCTCAATGACTATTAATGCTACTGCACCAATCTTATTGGCCATGTATATTTGCCTGGCAAGAAAGCAGGGTGCCGATCTAAAACAGATTTCAGGGACAATTCAGAATGATATATTGAAGGAATATGCTGCTCGCGGAACTTATATTTATCCACCTAAAGCATCCATGCGACTTATTACAGACGTTTTTGAATTCTGTAGTAAAGAACTTCCAAAATGGAATACCATTTCTATATCTGGCTATCATATTCGGGAGGCAGGGTCAACGGCGGTGCAGGAACTCGCTTTTACATTAGCCAATGGTAAGGCCTATCTTCAGGCAGCTATAGACAAAGGTTTGGATATTGATGTTTTTGCCAAACGACTGTCTTTCTTTTTTAACTGCCACAATAATTTCTTTGAGGAAATAGCAAAATTTCGTGCTGCGAGAAGAATGTGGGCACAACTTACAAAAAGTCTGGGTGCAACAGATCCAGCTGCACAGAAACTGCGTTTTCATACGCAAACAGGAGGCTCAACATTAACAGCTCAACAGCCTCTTAATAATGTAATCAGGGTAACTAATCAGGCAATGGCGGCAGTGCTAGGTGGAACACAATCCTTACATACCAATGGATTTGATGAAGCACTTTCATTGCCTACTGAGGCTGCAGCCAAAGTGGCCTTAAGAACACAGCAGATCATCGCATTCGAAAGTGGGGTTGCTGATACTGTAGATCCACTTGCAGGCTCCTTTTTCGTAGAATCTTTAACTGATGAAATTGAAGCAGCTGCATGGAAATATATCGAAATTATTGACGCAAAAGGGGGTTCAGTAGCGGCAATTGAAGAAGGGTATATTCAGAATGAAATTGCTAATTCGGCTTATCAGTATCAAAAAAATATAGAAAGTGGAGAAGCTACTTTGGTGGGAGTAAATAAATATGTAGATGCAGAAGGATTAAAACCTGAAGTTTTCCGCGTAGATGATTCTATCCGTAAAGTACAGATTGATAAACTGATCAGTCTTAAGGCCAAAAGAGACGGATTGGCTGTTGATAAAGCTTTGCAAGCCTTGAGTGTTTCTGTACAGAATGGCTTGAATACTATGCCTTATATTATAGCTGCAGTAGAGGTTTATGCTACTTTGGGTGAGATTGCTGATGCTTTTAGAAAAGAGTTTGGCGAATATTAAGGCCTAAATTTTCTAATGTCTTCCAATACTTTTGTTTTGTTATCATTCAATTTATTATTGAACACTATTGATGCGGGATATTCTTATTTTCTAGGCTATTGTTTTAAAACATGTTATAACTAAAGCATCTCTATTAACCAGTAGTAGAATAAAAATTTTTCTCGGCAACCATGAAATTCAGAATATTTATGTGATTATTCGACAGAATAAAACCATTATTAATTGAAATAGTACAGAAAATTAAGTTTTGTTTATTTAATCAGAATTGTTGGCCAATGGAAAAATAATTATTCAGAAAGTTTCATGATTCAGTAATAAAAATTACTTTTAAATGCGTATGTTCATAAATACATTACATACTGTAAATTTTGCTATAAATAGTACACTATTTCAATCAAAATTTTATTAAATAATCGCTTTTTTATCTTGATAGTTAAATGATAAAAATAATAAGTTATTCTTCTGATTTTCAATGAGTTGTAACTAATTTCAAATTATAATTTTTTAATCAATTTTTTTTCCGATAATTGATTCTCCAAAGAGTTATCAACATTTCTTTCGGTACAGATTGTAAATCAGTTTATTAGTAAAATAATATGGAAAAAACTTCTTCACATGTATGGAATAACTGTCTTCAGATTATTAAGGATAACATCCCGGCTCAGAGTTTTAAAACCTGGTTTGAGCCTATAAAAGCCTTACGTCTTGAGGGTAATGTTCTTACTATACAGGTGCCGAGTTTATTTTTTTACGAATGGCTTGAAGAACACTATGTTGGCCTACTCAGAAAAACAGTAAAAAAGCAATTGGGAGAAGATGGCAGGCTTGAGTACAATATTGTTGTGGAAAAGTCTTCAACCAGTATTCCCTACACCACCAATATGCCATCCAATGGTAATGGTGCTGAGGGTAAAAACCAATCGATGCCAATGCCAATTTCCCTGAACAAGGATATAAAAAATCCTTTTGTAATTCCGGGGCTTAAAAAATTGCAGGTCGACCCTCAGTTAAATCAGAATTATACGTTTGAAAATTTTATTGAAGGTGATTGCAATCGGTTAGCACGATCAGCTGGTTATGCAGTAGCTGGTAAGCCTGGGGGCACTTCATTCAATCCGCTGATGATTTATGGTGGAGTTGGATTAGGTAAAACTCACCTTGTACAGGCAATTGGAAATGAAATTAAACGTACTCTGACAGATAAATTGGTGCTTTATGTTTCTTGTGAGAAATTTACACAGCAATTTGTTGACGCTTTAAAGAATAATAATATTAATGATTTTGTAAATTTCTATCAGGCAATGGATGTTCTTATTATGGACGACGTTCATAATTTTGCCGGTAAAGAAAAGACTCAAGATATTTTCTTCCATATTTTCAATCACCTGCATCAATCAGGTAAACAGTTGATCATTACTTCAGACAAAGCACCAAAAGATCTATCCGGTTTGGAAGAACGTCTTTTGTCTCGTTTCAAATGGGGCTTATCAGCCGACCTTCAGATCCCTGATCTTGAAACTAGAATGGCTATTCTTAACAAAAAAATGTATTTCGATGGAATTGAACTTCCTTCTGAAGTAATTGAATATGTAGCTCATAATATCGATAATAATGTTCGGGAGCTTGAAGGTGCCATGGTATCGCTATTGGCTCAATCTACCCTCAACAAAAAGGAGATTGATCTGAACCTGGCTAAATCAATGCTTAAGAATTTCATCAAGAATTCAAGTAAAGAAATTTCAATGGAATATATTCAGAAACTTGTATGCGAATATTTTGAGGTTCCTATCGAAATGGTGAAATCTAAAACCAGAAAACGCGAAATTGTTCAGGCTCGTCAAATCTCAATGTACCTGGCAAAGCTTCATACTAAAACTTCATTAAAGTCAATTGGTGCCTTCTTTGGTGGACGCGACCACTCAACAGTGATCTACGCCTGTCAAACAGTAGATGATCTTATTGATACAGACAAAAAATTCAAAGGCTATGTAGCCGATATTCAAAAGAAACTAAAAATGAGCTAAATGCTCTTTTAAGCTCAATTTTATTTCTCTATTTAAGATCTCATAGGCCACTGCTTAGTACTGGTATATGAGATTTTTATTTAGTAATTACTTGAATATTACCTATTTACTTGCTTTTATTTGCATTTATTCCTTAATTGCTTCTTGTATTTGTACTTGTTTGAACATTCCTATGAAATAATAAATGAAAACAGTATTCCTTTTAGTAATTAGCATTACTCTCTTTAATTCCTGTTCAAACTCTGTATCTGACGATTATTCTGGCTGGGCCAATTATGGCGGGACTAAAGATGCTAACCGATATTCGTCTATTGATCAGATCAATTTAGAGAATGTTACAGGTTTAGAGGAGGCATGGGTTTTTAATACAGGCGATAAAGACACTGCCAACCGAAGTGAGATGCAGTGTAACCCGATCGTTATCGATGGAACATTGTATGTTACTAGTTCAAAATTCAAGTTATTTGCCTTAGATCCAACAAGCGGGAAACAAAAATGGGTTTTTGATCCTTCAGCAAACTCAGTTGAGAAAATGGGTTTTGGAATAAACCGCGGATTAATGTACTGGCAAGATGAAAAGGGAACCGATAAACGTATTTTTTATGGCGCTGCCTCTAAACTTTATGCAGTGAATGCAATAAATGGTGAGCCCATTAAAGATTTTGGAAATGAGGGATCGATTGAATTGAAGGAAGGCCTTGATATCCCAGAATCACAGGATGGATCTTTGCTACTCAAAACTCCTGGGGTAATTTTCAAAGATCTTTTAATTGTGGGGATGAGTCTTTCTGAAGATGCTGATGCCTTGCCTGGTCATGTCCGAGCATTTGATGTCAGAACAGGAAAACGTAAATGGATATTTCATACCATCCCTCAGCCAGGTGAATTTGGATATGATAGTTGGGAGGATCAGGAAGCATGGAAAAATATCGGGGGTGCCAATAACTGGACGGGCATGTCGCTCGATGAAGAGAGAGGTATAGTTTATGTGCCAACTGGTACAGCATCTCCCGACTTTTATGGCGGTACCCGTAAAGGATCAAATCTTTTTGCGAATAGTATTATTGCTCTCGAGGCTGCTACTGGAAAGTATATTTGGCATTATCAGGTAGTTCACCATGATCTTTGGGATCGTGATCTACCAGCAGCTCCCAATCTGATTACGGTAAAGAACAATGGGAAAAATATTGATGCATTGGCCCAGATCACCAAGCAAGGCTATATTTATTTACTAGATCGTACAAACGGGAAGCCTATTTTTCCAATCCCAGAAGTTCCGGTACCTCAAGAAGCCCTCGCCGGTGAAAAACCTTGGCCAACTCAGCCAATACCAACACTTCCAGAGTCATTTTCAAGACAGAAATTCGGCCCGGAAGATATCAGTAACATCAGTCCTGAAACCCAAAGAGAATTGACTGAAAGGTATGTTCAGGTCAAAAATAGAAAACAGTTTACCCCTCCATCTAAAGAGGGTAACTGGATATATCCTGATTTTGGGGGAGGTGGTGAATGGGGAGGTGCTGCAGTGGATATGGAAACAAAGATCCTTTATGTCAATAGCAATGAAGTGCCTTCAACACAGATTATGCTTAATGCTCCGCAAACCGAAGGGTCAGGTATTACACCTGGTAGATCAGTTTATAATAAACATTGCATCAGTTGTCATGGCCCCGAATTAAAGGGCAGCGGAACTGAATATCCTTCTTTGCAGAATTTAAATAAGAAGTATAATGTAGTACAGTTAAGTCAAGTTATTAAACAAGGCCGGAACAGAATGCCTTCATTTAAGCATATACCTGAATCAGAACAAAAATCAGTGATTTCATTTTTACTACAAATGGAAGCTGAATCCAAAGAAAAAAACGCTGTTCTCAAGACTGTGGTAACCAAGAAAAGTCAGATCCCATTCATCATGAAAGGCTATGATCGTTTTGTGGATAAGGATGGTTATCCTGGCATTAAACCTCCATGGGGCACCTTAAATGCCGTGGATCTAAATAGCGGAAAGCTTTTGTGGAAAGTGCCTTTGGGTGAATATGCAGAATTGATCAAAAGTGGATTTGGAATAACTGGCTCACGTAATTATGGCGGACCAGTAGTTACAAAGGGAGGCCTGGTATTTATTGCAGCCACTCCAGATGAAAAGATAAGAGCATTTGATAAAAAATCTGGTAAAATGGTTTGGGAATCTAAATTACCTGCCGCAGGCTTTGCGAGTCCTGCTACTTATATGATCAATGGAAAGCAATTTCTGGTAATTGCTTGCGGAGGCGGTAAATTAGGCGCAAAATCAGGCGATAGTTATGTAGCCTTTGCTTTACCTGACGCTAAGAGTAATTGATTCTTGTCTGAGAAATTACTTCTTTCTTGTCCCTTTTAACTTTCAGCTTTCAGCTTTTAGCTTTAGGCTTTCAGCTTTCAGCTTTCCCCTTTCTCCTTTTAACTTTCAGCTTTAGGCTTTCAGCTTTCAGCTTTCCCCTCAACTACCAGCTACCACTAGATCCCCCACCACCAAAACTTCCACCGCCAAAGCCACCGAAACCACCTCCTCCACCACCAAAGCCGCCGCCGCCACCAGAAAATCCGTCGAATCCACCACTATTACCTCTGCCCAGCTGTGAACCCATTAATAACCACCAAAAAGGACTTGCACTTCCACGACTGCCAATTACTTCACTTCCTCCTCCACCTTTTTTGATTGCAAGGAGTATGATAATGATCATGATGATTATAAATCCAATTCCACTTCCGCTTTTACTCCCTTTTTTCTTAGGAGCATCATTTTTATATTCACCTTTTGTGTAAGAAATGATTGCATTTGTACCTTGATCCAGGCCAGAAAAGTAGTCGCCAGTTTTGAAATTTGGAGTGATCTCACGTTCAATAATTCTTTTGGTGATCGCATCAGGCAATGCACCCTCTACACCATAACCCGTTTGAATGGTTACTTTTCTGTCGCCAAGTGAGATAAGCAATAATACCCCATTATTATTTTTTGCACCTCCAATTCCCCATGCTTCTGCTAATCGAACGCCATAATCTGCTACATCGTAACCCTCTAACGATTTGATCAGAACTACCGCAATTTGTGTACTTGTTGAGTCATTAAAGACAACTAATTTTTGCTCAAGCTGATTGATCTGGTCTGGTGAAAGAGTTTGGGTGTAATCATTCACAAGTCGGTTAGGCTTTTCCGGGAAAGTTTGTGCCAAAAGCACTACACTTAAAAATAGAAATACGACTGTAGAAAATAGGTGTTTAAATTTCATTTGAAGCTTTATTGAATTATAAATTTCACTATTTACCATCCATCTGAGTGATCTCATTGGGTAATTCATTCACATCTCCATCAAGATATGGGTAAAATGTTTGGAGCTGTTCACCGGCAATTTTTACACCTGCAATGATTCCGCCAGTCATATTTCCTTCCTTGAAATAGCCTAACATTGCATCCTTGGTGCTATCCCAAAAATCATGTGTGACTAATTTATTAATACCTGCATCACCAATTATCGCAAATTGCTTATCCTGAGTAGCAATATAGATCAGAACGCCATTCCTTTGGCCTGTTTTGTTCATTCCAAGTTTTTTGAAATAGGTTGCAGCACGATCCAGAACCGGTTCGCTGCAAGTCTTCTCAACACATATTCGGATCTCTCCTGATGTGAATCGTTCTGCTGATTCAACAGCCTCACTGATAAGCTGTTGCTCTTTTTCACTAAAAATTGACATGGCTTAAATTTAAATCGCCGGAATTAGATTCCGGCGATCAATGTTAATCAATAAATACGGTTAGCTATACTTAAAACTCAACCTTTGGAGCTTTATTTGCACCGGCTTCTGCCTGAAAGTATCCTTTGGTTTTAAATCCAAACATGCCTGCAGTCAGGTTATTTGGGAACGTTCTGATTGAAGAGTTATACTCCTGAGTTACTGAATTGAATTTTTGACGTTCAACAGTAATTCTGTTTTCAGATCCTTCCAATTGTGCCTGAAGCTCAAGAAAATTTTGATTTGCTTTCAGTTCAGGGTATGCTTCAACAGTGGCAAGTAAGCGTCCTAAAGATTGGCTTATAGCCCCTTGAGCTGCCTGAAATTGCGCGATTGATTCTGGAGTAAGTTTGGTCGGATCAACATTAACTGAAGTAGCTTTGGCACGTGCCTCGATAACCTGAGTTAAGGTTTCTTTCTCAAAATTCGCAGCTCCTTTTACAGAGTTTACCAGATTTGGAATAAGATCCGCCCTGCGTTGGTACACATTCTCTACCTGAGCCCATTGTGACGTTACCTGCTCATCCAATTTAACCATACTGTTATATCCGCAAGAGCTTAATGAAAGCACGGCGAAAAATCCAATGATATTCAATACTATTTTTTTCATAATTAAATTAAGGTTTCTCTAGTCTATAAATTTACACTATTGGAATCAATTTTCATACCTTTGTTACATATCCGGGATAATACCCGGCAAAAAATATGATCAAAGAAATTGAACTGGTTCTCCTTCCGGAACATTCTGATGATGAGAATTTCATCAGAGACTCAGCATGTAAATTAGTAAATATCAGCCCTGAACGTGTAAAAAACGTACAAATTATCAAGCGCTCAATCGATGCACGTAGCCGCAAAGTGGTATTCAGAATAAGGCTAAATGTTTTTATTGATGAAGTTTTTGAACCTGAAATAATTACAGATTCTTATCAAAATGTCAGCGACAAAAAGCCAGTTTTAATAATCGGGGCTGGTCCTGCAGGTTTATTTGCTGCTTTGAGATGTATTGAAATTGGACTAAAACCTATTATTATAGAGCGGGGAAAGGATGTTAAGCAGCGCAGGAGAGACCTTGCTTTAATTAATAAAGAAGGCATCATTAATCCCGATTCAAATTATTGCTTTGGCGAAGGCGGTGCTGGCACTTATTCGGATGGGAAATTATATACTCGGTCCAATAAACGTGGTGACATTCAATATGTATTAAAAACATTTGTATCCCATGGTGCCACAACAGACATATTAATTGATGCAAGACCTCATATAGGTACAAATAAGCTTCCTAATATTATTGTATCAATTCGTGACAGAATTCTTAATGACGGCGGCGAAATTCATTTTGATTGTCGTGTGACAGATTTGATAATTTCTGGAAATACGCTAAAAGGAGTTCTAGTTGGCGATAAAAAGTTTGAAGCTCAAAGCGTTATTCTCGCAACCGGACATTCAGCACGCGATATATATTATTTGTTAGAGAAACACAACATATTAATTGAGGCTAAACCTTTTGCCCTTGGGGTCAGGATCGAACATCCTCAAAATATCATTGACCAAGCTCAGTATCATTGCAGCGATCGGGGACCTTATTTACCTCCTTCTTATTATAGTTTAGTAGAACAGGTTGATAACAGAGGGGTATTTTCTTTTTGCATGTGCCCTGGAGGGATTATTGCCCCATGTTCTACCGATCAGAACGAAATTGTGGTTAACGGTTGGTCGCCATCTAAACGGAATAATCCATTTGCCAACTCAGGAACAGTAGTTCAGATCAATATGGAGGATGTTCCAGGGAGTATTGAGGATCCGTTTAAAATGCTGAAGTTTCAGGCTGAGATCGAAAAGCTTGCATTCAATGCAGGAGGAGGTCATTTGGTTGCGCCAGCTCAACGTATGGTTGACTTTGTGAATAACAGGGTATCTACAGATCTGCCAACTAATTCTTATATTCCCGGAACAAGGTCTGCTGATCTGGCATCCGTATTACCTGAATTTATCTACAAAAGATTACAAAAGGCATTACCGGTATTTGGGAAAAAGATGAATGGTTATTATACAAATGAAGCCATTTTGGTTGGTGTGGAATCTAGAACATCATCACCTCTACGAATTCCCAGAGATAAAGAAACCTTGCAGCATCCCCAGCTTTTGGGGCTATTCCCATGTGGAGAAGGGGCAGGTTATGCAGGTGGTATAGTTTCTGCTGCAATTGATGGGATGAACTGTGCGGATGCTGCTTTCAAAAAACTGAATTAATACTTAACTAAAAATAAAGACATGAAGAAGACACTCATTCTGGGAGCAAGTACTAATCCGTCACGTTATTCCAACCTTGCGGCACATCGTTTGGTTGAGCATGGTCATCCGATAGTGAATGTAGGAATGAAGCCGGGCGAGGTTGCAGGTGTTCCGATTGAAATACCCGAAACCATCCATCATGATCTCGATACAATTACTCTATATCTGGGACCTGATAATCAGATTCCTTATTATGATTATATCCTGAAATCTAAGCCAGAGAGAATTATATTTAATCCCGGCACTGAAAATCCCGAACTTGAAGAATTAGCAAAAGCGCAGGGGATAGAATGCACAGAGGCTTGCACATTGGTTTTACTTGCTACGGGTCAATACTAAAGCACATTCGGATTGGTAATTCTTATCTCCTTCGGAAAGTAGTTATTCAGTCGATTATCTAGGATTTTGGCCCAGCCCAGCGGTTGTTCTTCAAAGCACATCAATGCCCAGCCTCTGTAATCTGATTCCAATCGTAGCTCTTCTCGCTTTAAATAGGATATTGACTGCTCATGTGTCAGGTTGATCCGATGAAGAGCTTGGTTATTTAAGAGGCTTACCGCCAGTTCATGATTTGGAACCAGGTCTTTCCCCATTACTTTTCCAATCCTAATGCCTGATTTTTTGAGATAAATTCTGGATTGTAAATAGGATAAGTCTGCTTCAAGACTTGCAGGAATAGCAAAAAACTCCTCTTGCAGATTTATTAATCTGATTCCCTCAGAATCTATCAGCCATCTTCTGATAATTTCTTCGTTCTTTATATTGACCGTATTTTCTCTGGCTCTCCTAATCTGCGGGAATGCACTTATTGATTTCTTTCTAAAAGCAGCAATAAAAAATCCTTCTCCTTTTACTTTATGAGGATAAAACCGATATCCATAACATTGGTGATTATCAGATTGTGTTTCTACGATTCCCCATTCAGTTTCTAGCGGTATTCTGATGCTTTCCAGTTCGAAAGTTTCAAAAAGCCAGTCTGATATTTCTTCATTTTCTTGTTTAGAATAGGAGCAGGTAGAATAAATTAGGGTCCCGTTTTGTTTTAATGATTCAATTACGTCGGCAAGTATGCGCTGTTGCCGTTGGCTGCAAAGTTGTACTGCACTTTCCGACCATTCATTAATTGCTGCAGGATCTTTTCTGAACATGCCAGAGCCAGAACAGGGTGCGTCAACTACTAATACGTCGAAATAACCTTCGAGTCTTTTAAAGTCTTTCGGATCATTATTACTTACAAATGTATTCTCTGGCCCCCATTTGTTCAGATTATCGCAAAGTACAGGTACTCTGGTTTTGATGATCTCATTGGCCAGCAATAAGCTATCTTTAGTTAATAAAGAGCTAATTAAAGTACTTTTTCCACCCGGGGCGGCACACAAATCAAGAACTTTTAGATTTTCTGATAGGTCTACAGTATTTTTAAGAACATGCTCCAAAAACATCGACGAAGCCTCTTGTACATAATAACAGCCTGCATGAAATAAAGGATCTGCTGTGAATGAAGGGCGTTCAGTTAGATATCTACCATTAGTACACCAGGGCATTGGTTCAGAAGTTGCAAAAGCTTGTGAAGGCTTGAACGGATTTAGTCTTAAAGAGGTCAGCTGTTCGCCATTAGTATGTATTGCGATAAATTCTTGGTCCTCAATTTGATAATTTTCTATTAAAGAACGAATTAGTGCCGGAGGAAGTTTGCTTGTCATAATTGATTCAAAAATACAGGAATACTTGATAAGACAAAGAGCCAAGAACCAAGAGCCAAGACAAAGGATCAAAGAACAAGGACAATTCAGTGCTCATTTGAAATTTCCTGCTTTTTTCTATGGTTGCCTGAAATAGCTTGACCGTTTTTGAATTAACATTTAACTCAAAAATGATGGCAAAACCAGAACAACTTGCAAATCAAAAAAAAGATGTGCGAATCAATCGGTACTTTAGTGAAGGCTTTAAGAGAATCAAAGTCGAAG
>CAMDKO010000011.1 GCA_945901155.1 Pedobacter schmidteae | reverse complement strand
TGGACCAACAATTTTAGCATCAACCTTATGACAGGTTAAACAGTCTGAACTACTAATTAGTTGTTCTCCCTTTAATGATCCAGCTGTTACCGCTGCTCCTTGGGTTGTTTCTGCAGGTGCTGCAACTGCACTTGTATCTTGAGTATCTTCTGATTTTTGGCCACTTGTACAAGCAAAAATTAAGCTGCAGATTCCAAAAATTGCTATTATTTTTTTCATAAACTAGTTTTGTTTATCACTATAAAAATAGGCATTTTAATTAGATGCCCAGAATTTTCCGGTTAAACTCATCGTCGCTTCCGCGTCCTGCAAAATCATCAAATGCTTTTTCAGTTACTCTGATAATATGATCATTTATAAATTTTGCTCCTTCGCGTGCACCATCTTCCGGATGCTTGATACAACATTCCCATTCCATAACGGCCCATCCTTTAAAGTCGTATTGGGTTAGTTTGCTAAAGATTTTTTTGAAATCTACCTGCCCATCACCAGGCGAGCGGTACCTACCGGCACGATTTGCCCAGCCCTGATACCCTCCAAACGTGCCTTGTTTACCTGTTGAGTTGAACTCAGCATCTTTTACATGGAATGCTTTAATTCGTTCATGATAATGGTCAATGTATTGAACATAATCAAGGCATTGTAAAACAAAATGAGATGGATCATATAATAAACATGCTCTGGGATGGTTATTGACTTTTTCCAAGAACATTTCATAGGTTACCCCATCAAAAAGATCTTCGCCTGGATGTATCTCATAGCAAACATCTACACCATGTTCATCAAAATGATTCAGAATGGGTAGCCATCTTTTTGCCAGTTCTTTGAAGCCTGCATCAACTAGGCCTTCTGGCCGTTGAGGCCAAGGATGCCAGGTATGCCAAAGTAAGGATCCACTGAAAGTGGCATGAGCAGTAAGTCCCATATTTTTAGAAGCCATTGCTCCATATTTCAATTGCTGTACGGCCCATTCGGTACGTGCTTTGGGATTGTTATGCACAGAGGCAGGAGCAAAGCCGTCAAAAAGAAGATCATAGGCTGGGTTTACAGCCACTAGCTGTCCCTGTAAATGGGTAGATAACTCGGTGATCTCCAAACCACATTCATTCACTAATCCCTTAATCTCATCAGCATAGGTCTTGCTTTCTGCTGCTTTTTGAAGATCAATGCATCGGGGGTCCCAGGTTGGGATTTGTACTCCTGCATATCCGAGGCTTTTAGCCCATTTACATATTGATTCCAGGCTATTAAAGGGAGCTTCATCTCCTAAAAACTGGGCAAGAAATATTCCGGGTCCTTTTATTGTAGTCATTATTTTATAGATTAAACTTCAAAATTTGTCCATTTTTCATTACTTGAACTGCTTTTAACCACATTGTCGATAAAAGCCATTCCTCTGATCCCTTCATCTACTGATGGGAAATCAAGTGCTTCAGCCGCAGGAGTTGTACCCTCTATCCTGGCAGAAAGACATAAGGCAAAATTCCGATACAGGTTACCAAATGCTTCGAGATAACCCTCAGGATGCCCAGCTGGTGTGCGGCTATTAAAGGCTGCATAATTTGAAAGATCATGACCACCCGTTCTTAAGATCTGAACCGGTTGATCCAGCCATTTTAAAATTAACGTATTGGGTTCTTGCTGTGCCCATTCCAGGCCTCCTTTTTCTCCATATACTCTAATTTTTAATGCATTCTCTTCACCTGCTGCTATCTGTGAGGCCACCAGCACGCCATTTGCTCCATTATCGAAACGAAGCAGCACATTTCCATCATCGTCTAATAATCTACCCTCAACCACAATACTGAGGTCTGCACATAGTTTACTGATTTTTAATCCACTAATATATTCAGCCAGATGGGCTGCATGTGTTCCAATATCGCCCATACATCCGCTTTTGCCTGATCTTTTAGGATCTGTTCTCCAAGCGGCCTGTGGGTTGTTGTCTTTTTCAGATAAGCGGCTTAACCAGCCTTGAGGGTATTCTACTAGAATCTTCCTGATCTTACCTAACTCTCCCGCTTTAACCAGTTGTTTAGCCTGCTTGACCATAGGATAACCAGCATAAGTATGTGTAAGCAGCAATAAAAGTCCGGTTTCTTCAACCTTTTTCTTTAATTGTTTGGCTTCATCTAATGTAAAAGAGATGGGTTTATCTATTACCACATGGAAACCATGATCCAGGGCCATCATTGCTGGTGCAAAATGGGCATGATTTGGAGTTACTATGGTTACAAAATCCATGCGCTGATCTGTAGAAAGCTGACTTTCTTTGATGATCATATCTTCAAAGCTATGGTAGATTCTGCTATCTTCAAGAAACAGCATTCGGCCACTTTCATCTGCGTTTTTAGGGCTAGTACTCAGGGCCCCACAAACTAGATCGATCATACCGTCCATATTGGCGGCTATGCGGTGAATGGCTCCAATAAAAGCACCCTTTCCACCGCCTACCATCCCCATTCTTAGTTTTCTGTTCATTTGTATCTAGTAAAATGTGTTAAGCTTTTTATTATTTGCTAAATCGACTACCGGTATAAAATATCTTATCTAAGATTTTAAGCCCCAAAAGGAGCAATCTTAATAACAGGCTCAATATAATAATTGAGTCTTGAAATTTAAATTCAATCCATAATTTTTCAGATATTCTACTCTGTTTTCCTTATTTTTTTATTGAAAATTTATAAACGCTGCTGGTATTGTACAACATTCCCGGATTTAATACCGTACTCGGAAAGGTTGGCTGATTTGGAGAATCCGGAAAATGCTGTGTTTCCAAGCAAAACGCAGTTCTAAAATCATCTTTTGACCCACCTTTGAACGTGTTTTTACTCTTCATGAAATTTCCACTGTAAAATTGAAGTCCGGGTTCTATCGTGAATACCTCCATAATGATTCCCGATTTATCTCCTTCAACTGTAGCTGCATGGCGCATTTGATTGCCATTTCGATCATTTAAAACATAATTATGATCATATCCCTTGCCGTTCTTTAATTGTTCATGATTATCTGTGATTCTTTTACCGATTGCTGAAAATTTTGTAAAGTCAAATGGAGTTTTGGCAACAGATTCATTCTTTCCTATTGGAATCAAGGTTGAATCAACGGGCGTATATAAATTTGCATTGATCTGAAGTTGGTGATTTAGAATAGTTCCTGAGCCTTCACCATTTAAATTAAAAAAAGCATGATTGGTTAGATTTACAACAGTCTTTTTATCTGTTGTTGCCTCATAACTAATCTTTAATTCATTCGCATCTGTTAGATTATAAATGACCTTTACCTTTAGATTGCCCGGGTAGCCTTCTTCCATATCTTTTGACAAATAACTGAATACTATTGACTGTTCATTGAGTTGTCTGGTATCCCATACAACATCCTGAAATCCTTTCTTACCACCATGTAGAGAATTTACTCCATTGTTTATTGAAAGGGAATAGGTAGTTCCATCCAGAATAAATTTTCCTTTTGCAATTCGATTGCCATATCGACCAATTGTTGCTCCAAAATAAGACTCAGTTGATTGAATATATTGATCAACACTCGAAAATCCAACAATAACGTCTGTCTGAACTCCATGCTGGTTGGGCACTTTCAGACTTATTATTCTTGCTCCGTAATTGGTAAAGGCAGCTTCTGCTCCATTCTTGTTTTTTAAAACATAGAGATCCGTATTTTTTCCATCCGTGCTTTTTTGAAATGCTTTTACAGATAAAATAGCTGATTTTGAGATAGTATCAACTTTTTCTTCCGATTTTTTTGAGGCGCTGTTAGTGCATGAAATCAATACATTCAGGCAAAGTATTGGCAGAATTAATTTGAAATGTACTTTCATTACCTTATCTGGCTTTAAATTAGGAACAGCTGATCAGGGTTTTAACAACCAAATCAGCTGTATTTTAGTTTATAGTAATTTTGCCGGGATGAACTTAATGGTTCTGATTAGTGGCCTTTGTTTTATATTTTTGGGTTCTGAAACGATATTGACATACAGATTGTGTAATTTTCTGTCCATTACCTGCTTAACTAAAATTGAAGTGTTTTTCTGTAAATTCAAAGCTCCATTATCTATAAAATCACCTTTTCCGATCAATAAACCTTTTTCTGAATCCAGTCGAAGTTCAATTGTATAATTTCCGGGTTGACCCTTCGAAATATTTTCTAGTTCAATATGGCTAATTCCTGAAAGATCTATCTGATTTACTGAAAACCAGCCATTATTTTCAGGATAAACAAGGAATCCACTAGTTGTAGAGTCTTTTAATGCGATTCTTGTTCTTTCTGTAAGTTCACGGGCACTATATATATTGCTTCGTAAATTAACAGTAGTGGCACCTGAAAGTGGTTTTAAACCTATTGCTCCTTGGTCGGTATAACTAGCATATAAACTAAAAACAGTATTTTCACTATCAGTACTTGAGGGTGCTGGAATAATTTTTCCCTGAATTGGAAGTGTTGCTTTCGCTACCGCTTTGTTTTCTAATGATAAAACCCATTGGGCAATTTTTTTGGAATCCGAATCACTCATGGTTGGGTGGGCAGACATTGCTACTTCTCCCCAAACTCCAGCACCTCCTTTAATGATCTTTGCAGCTAAATAGCTAACTGCATTTGCATCTTTCTGATATTTTGCAGAAACCTGAGTAAAGGATGGACCTATTGATTTTTTATCAACTTGATGACATGCCTGGCAATCTGATTTGAGCATTAGGGCTTGTCCTGCCTGAGTTTCAGAATAAGCCTGATGTCCAAGCGTTGAACCCGCAAGGTCTGTGCCTTTAATATAATTATTTGCAATATAAACTGTGCTTTTATTAACTACAGCACCTTGATCACTCACCATTACTTGATAATCAATTGGCCTTCCTGTAAAGTAAAAGCTACGGTTTCCTTTCAAAATGATATCTACTTTAGGCCCTGAATTGCCTGCTGTAACTTCAATTGAACTGCTATTTGAACTTGCCATCTGTTTATCAGTCAACTTAACGCTAACCGGATATTCACCAGCTTTGGTATACGTATATTCAATGGATGGTTGTTTGGTAGTTTTCTTAATTCCATTACCTAGATCCCAAACATAACTTATTTCATCTCCATCCGGATCCACTGCGTCAATTTTAGCCAGTAGTTTATAAGGTAGCAAGCCGCTGGTGTTTTTAATAATCAGCTTATTGATTTTTGGAGGTCGGTTACCGGCAATGTAATCTATCCTGGAAATTCCAGCATCCGAATTTTTAGTGAACCATCCTTTACCATATTCCAATATATAGATTCGGCCATCAGGGCCTATCTCCATATCAACCGGAGCTGCAAAAGATGTAGAAGGCATGAAATCTTCCATGCTGTCATAATCGCCATTTGCTTTCATAGTAATAGGTTTAATCCAATTTCTGATCCACTCGTAAAAAAACAGTTTGTCATTGTAATAATCAGGATATCTGGTTTCTATGGGATATTTTTCATTATGATATACCGGTCCTGCCATAGCAGTTCTTCCACCAGTTCCAAGTTTTGGAAATTCTTGTGAAATAGCATATGGATACCAAATAAATGCCGGTTGTACTGCCGGAAGGTTTTTTAACCCGGTATTGTTCGGAGAATTATTAATAGGTTTTTCTGGGTCGAAAGCCACACCTGCTGTCCCGGTTTTGTAGTCATATGCTCTATATGGGTAGTTTTTTCCAACAAAATATGGCCAGCCAAAGAAACCAGCATTTCTGGCTTGGTTTAACTCATCATAACCTCTTGTTCCGCGTTCTGGGCTATCTGCACCTGCATCTGGCCCTACCTCTCCCCAGTAAAGAAAACCTGTTTTACTATCAACAGATATACGATAAGGATTACGGTTTCCCATTACATAGATTTCAGGTCTTGTTCCGGGCGTATTGGGTGGGAATAAATTACCTTGAGGTATTTCGTAGCTGCCATCATCTTTTACTCTGATCCGCATGATCTTTCCACGAAGGTCGTTGGTATTACCCGATGATCTGCCTGCATCATATTGCTCAAGTCCAGGTCTGTTGTCCATTGGACCATAACCTTTATTTACAAATTGCTGATTCGGAACATTAAATGGTGTTGTATTATCTCCTGCAGAGACATACAATAATCCATCAGGGCCGAAAGCAATTGATCCACCTGTATGACAACATATTTCTCGTTGAGAGGCTACATCTAAAATCACTTTCTCTGAAGAAATATCTACCTTATCATTAATGAACTTGAATCGTGAAAGGCGGTTTACAGAGGGCCCTTCTAACGGACTATAAAAAATGTATACATAATTATTTTTCTTGAAATTAGGATCTGCTGCAATCCCCAAAACTCCTTCCTCGACATTATTCCCATTAGTTGTATTTTTAAAATAGGTTTTTAATTCTCCAGCCTGGCTAATACTTTTTGTACTTGCTTTATAAAGCATAATTTCTCCTCTACGTTGAACTAGAAGTATATCCAGATTAGGAAGAATGGTCATTTCTGTTGGTTCAAATAATGTTCCAACAGTAAGAACAGTTTTTACCAAGCGATTCTCTTCGGGTACTTTTGGTGTTGTAGCTTTTGAATAATTCAGAGTAATATTATTACCAATTGCATATTTAATTCCACCCAAAATGTGCTTCAGGTATAAGGGATCAGCATAAGATTCATTGGTATGCCCTAATCCTGTATAAAATGCTCTGCCGCCATCAAATTCATGAAACCAGGATATTGGATGATTCTCGCTATTTTTTCCACCCTGGTAACTTTTCTCATCTAAAGAAAGAAGTACTTTTACATTCGTGTTTAATTCTTTATAATTATACCATTCATCTTTACGAATCCATTTTTCAGGCAGGTGCTTTGAAGCAATATGGGTTTTGTCAAGCACATTTATTGTTGCTTCCTGAATTGCCGGGTGACTTATGAAATATCCACCTGCTAATTTACCATACCATGGCCAATCGTTTTCGGTATCCGCTGCAGCATGAATTCCTGCATAGCCTCCTCCTGCCTGAATAAATCGCTCAAAACTAATCTGCTGAGGACTATTTAATACGTTGCCGGTTGTATTAAGGAATATTACAGCTGAATAATTTTTCAGTGAATCTTCATTGAAATAATTTTCATTCTCGGTGGTATCAACCAGGAATCCATTTTCTTTCCCTAGTTTTAGGAGTGCGAGTTTTCCGGCATTGATTGATTCATGACGATATCCTGCTGTTTTACTAAAAACAAGTATCCTGGGTTTAACAGTCTGTTTCAAGTTATTGAAAGCAAATAAGGAAAGTAAGATGATAACTGCCGGTATTAGTTTTGTTTTATTTATCATTTTGTTATTGATTGTATTTTATCTTTCGTTTTTTAGTTTATTCCATTTATTATTTATGTCAAATAGGCAAGTTGCATCCTTATGAAATAACGCTAGTAGAGGTTGTATCCTGATCTTTTTTTTAATGCATAAATACTCATTAATGAAATTTTAATGAGTATGAATATTAAAAATAAAAATATACATTTATTTTAAACAAACTAATAGAAATTACCCGATTCAAATTGGACTATAAGGCTTGCTTTTTTTGATGTTTTATAATATGAAAAGCTTTGAATGGATGAAAAATTAATCTGATTATTTTAATTCTAAAGATTTTTATTCCTGTTTTTCCTGATTATATTGAAAACAATAAATTAAAGAAATGTGATTCTAGTTTTGCCTAAATAAAATTATGGATGCTTACTCTGTGTATAGCAGCTTAGTTCTATTTTTAATCATATTAAACAAGGCAAAAAATCATGCAAATAGACATAAAGAGTAGAGCTCTGAATAACAACTATGATAAATTTAAATAGAAATCGCAGACAAGCTTTGAAAAACATTTTAACCGGAACTGCACTAATAGGTACAGCAGGTTCGCTTTCATCCTTCAAAATGAATAATAACTTTCAAGCCTTAAAAGGAAACATCAATCATTCTGTTTGTCGTTGGTGCTTTAATTCGCTCAGTATGGATGAGCTATGTAAATTGGCCAAGAAAATTGGTCTTCAGGGAATAGATCTGGTTGGACCAAAAGACTGGCCGGTTTTGCAAAAGTATGGCTTACAGTCTACGATGTGTAATGGAGCTGAAATAAATTTGATTGATGGCTGGAACAATAAAAAGAATCATGCAGTTCTTATAAAAAATTATCGGGAAATGATTCCTAAGGTTGCAAAGGCAGGCTATAAGAATTTAATCTGCTTTAGCGGGAACAGAAATGGCATGGATGATGAAACTGGATTGAATAATTGTGCTGAAGGCTTAATGCAGATCATTGCTCTGGCTGAAGAGCATCATGTTACCCTAGTTATGGAATTATTGAATAGTAAAATTGATCACAAAGATTATCAATGTGATAAAACCAGTTGGGGGGTTAAACTCGCAAAAATGATAGATTCTGATAATTTCAAACTTTTGTATGATATTTATCATATGCAGATTGATGAAGGCGATGTGATTAGGACGATTAAAGAAAATCATCAATATATAGCACATTATCATACCGCAGGGGTACCTGGTAGGAATGAAATCGATGATACCCAAGAATTAAATTATCCGGCAATCATGAAAGCTATACAATCGACAGGTTTTAAAGGTTATGTAGCTCAAGAGTTTATTCCGCTGCATGCTGATAAGGCGGGTTCGCTTAGGGCAGCTGTACAGATCTGTGATGTTTAAGATTTTAGAATGACTAGAGAATAAAATAAAATATATGGCTGATAATATCTATGATGCAATAGTCATCGGTTCAGGAATTAGTGGTGGTTGGGCCGCTAAAGAGTTAACTGAAAAGGGACTGAAAACAATTATGCTTGAACGTGGAAGAAACATTGAGCATATCAAGGATTATGTAAGTGCTACGAAAAATCCTTGGGAGTTTCCTCATCGAGGCGGTCGTACGCAAGAGATGATTGGCAATTATCCGGTTTTAAAGAGAGACTACGCTCTAAATGAAAAAAACCTTGATTTTTGGGCTAATGAAAAAGATAGCCCTTATTCAGAGGTCAAACGTTTTGATTGGTACAGAGGCTATCAAGTTGGTGGGCGGTCATTAATGTGGGGGCGTCAGAGTTATCGATTAAGTGAAATGGATTTTGAGGCCAATGCTAAAGAAGGGATAGCTGTTGACTGGCCAATAAGGTATAAGGATCTTGAAAAATGGTATGGACATGTGGAGCGATTTGCGGGGATAAGTGGATCTAGAAACGGACTACCGCAATTGCCAGACGGTGATTTTTTACCACCTATGGAAATGAACGTGGTTGAAAAAGCAGTTGCTGCTCGTATCAAAGATCATTATAAAGAAAGTAGACATATGCTCATCGGAAGGGCAGCGAATCTTACCAAAGCTATTCAAGGCCGAACAAATTGCCAGTTTCGTAGTAAATGCTGGTTGGGATGCCCGTTTGGAGGTTATTTCAGTACTCAATCTTCAACGCTTCCGGCAGCTGTTGCAACTGGAAATTTAACACTTCGTCCTTTTTCAATTGTGACAAAGATCCTTTATGACAAGGACACTAAAAAGGCTACTGGAGTAGAGGTTTTAGATGCAGAAACGAACCAAACTTATGAATATTTTGCTAAAGTTATTTTTCTGAATGCCTCTACTTTAAACTCAACATGGGTTTTGATGAACTCAGCAACTGATGTTTGGGAAGGTGGACTAGGGAGTAGTAGTGGTGAATTAGGCCATAACCTCATGGACCATCACTTCCGATTAGGGGCATCCGGAAGGATGGAAGGGTTTGATGATAAATATGTATACGGTCGTAGGCCGAATGGTATTTACATCCCTCGTTTCAGAAATCTGGGTAGTGAAAAACGCGATTATCTGCGTGGATTTGGTTATCAGGGTGGCGCAAGCAGAGAAGGTTGGGGTCGTAATGTTGCAGAGCTAAGTATTGGTGGCGACTTTAAGGATGCTTTATGCGAACCGGGAGGCTGGACAATGGGAATTACAGCTTTTGGTGAAACTCTTCCTTACCACGAAAATAAAGTTACGCTAGATAAAACTAAGAAAGATAAATGGGGGCTCAATATCCTTTCAATTGATGCAGAGATCAAAGAGAATGAAATCAATATGAGGAAGGATATGATGGCAGACGGACTAGAAATGCTGGAGATGGCTGGCTTAAAAGATGTGAAAACATTCGATAATGGTTATACACTAGGTATGGGAATTCATGAAATGGGTACAGCACGCATGGGTCTGGATCCAAAAACATCTGTACTTAATAAGTTTAATCAAGTGTGGGATGCGACCAATGTATACGTTACAGACGGAGCCGCTATGACCTCTGCAGCATGTCAAAATCCATCATTGACTTATATGGCAATGACAGCCCGTGCTGTGGATCATGCCTTTGCCGAGTTAAAAAAAGGAACTATTTAATTCAGGATTTTATGAACAGAAGAGAAGCAATATCACAGGTTAGCTGGATCCTGGGAGGTACAATTATAGGTTCAAGTATTTTTCTTGAATATGGATGTAAGTCAAGCCCTGAACAGAAACTATTATTTTTTGATCAAAAAACAATCGACCTGCTAAATGAGATAGGCGAAACCATTTTACCTCAAACAAGTACTCCTGGCGCTAAAGAAGCAAAGGTGGGTCAATTTATGGATATCATGGTCAAGGATTGCTATACCAAGGAGCATCAGGAGATCTTTTTAGAGGGAATTAAATCTCTGGATAGGGAATGTAAAACTAAAACTGGTAAAGTATTTATGGATAGTAGTGCTCAGGAACGAACAAGCTTCCTGACAGCGCTTGATACTCAGCAAAAGGCCTACATGGACACTAAGAAGGCAGAAGAGCCACCACATTATTTCAGAATGATGAAGGAGCTTACACTTCTGGGATTCTTTACTTCAGAAATTGGATCTACAAAAGCGCTCCGTTATGTGGAAACTCCGGGAAGCTTTGATGGTGATGTTCCTTATAAAAAAGGTGATCGTGCCTGGGCAAATGCTTAAAAACTAATTGTTTAATATTCAAAGAAAAACTTGTATGAAGGAAAAAATTAATTCAAGAAGAGATTTTGTTAAAACTGCTTCACTTGCAGCGGCTGGTTTTATGATCGTGCCACGCCATGTGTTGGGAGGTAAAGGATTTATTGCACCCAGTGATCGCTTAATCGTTGCCGGTGTCGGTGCAGGTGGAAAGGGTGAAAGTGATCTTACAGGTTTTGTAAGTGGTGGCAAAGCTGATATCGGATTTTTATGCGATGTTGACGATAGTCGCGCTGCAAAATCTATACAACGGTTCCCAAAAGCCAAGTATTATAAAGACTGGCGTGAGATGTTTGATAAGGAATCAAAAAACTTTGATGCGGTATCTGTATCAACTCCAGATCATAACCATGCTATAGTTACGCTTTCGGCCATGCAGTTGAAAAAGCATGTTTATGTTCAAAAACCTCTAACTCATGATATTTATGAGGCACGAATTTTAACAGAAGCGGCGGTTAGATATAAAGTTGTAACCCAAATGGGAAACCAGGGATCTTCAAGTGATGGTTCCCGTAAACTAATGGAATGGTATAATGCCGGAATAATTGGTGATGTGCATACCGTTTATTGCTGGACTGACAGGCCAGTATGGCCTCAGGGTGTTCCATGGCCATCAACAAAAACCGATATTCCAAAAGAACTCGATTGGGATCTGTGGTTGGGAACAGCACCGCAAACAAATTATATCGATAAGCTAGTTCCATTTAACTGGCGCGGATGGTGGGATTATGGAACAGGTGCACTCGGCGATATGGGCTGCCACCTGGTTGACGCACCTTTCAGAGTCTTAGGCTTAAATTATCCTACAGATGTAGAGTGCAGTGTTGGAAGTGTTTATGTTGATTCATTTAAACGTGGATATTTCCCTGAAAGTTGCCCTCCATCTTCGCATGTTATTATGAATTTTAATTCATCAAAACAGAATAATGCACCAGTAAGAATGCATTGGATGGATGGTGGAATTCAACCGGAACGTCCACAGGAATTAGGTCCGGATGAGATTTTTGGTGATGGAGGTAATGGAGTATTATTTATTGGCACAAAAGGAAAAATGCTGTGTGATACCTATGGTAAAAATCCAAGGTTATTGCCGCTTTCTAAAAATGCCGAGATTAATGTTCCTTCCACTATTCCATTGGTGCCTGGCCAGGAATCCGGACATTATACTCAATGGGTAGATGCTGCCATTGCAGGATATGGAAAAATGGAAGTTAGTTCTGATTTCTCTGTTGCAGGGCCTCTAACTGAAGCCTTATTGATGGGAAACCTTGCGATCCGTGGTTTTGATATCAGAAAAGCTAATGCTTCTGGGAATGGGTTTACCTATCCTGGCAGATATAAAAAACTACTATGGGACGGACCAAATATGAAAATTACTAATTTTGATGAAGCGAACCAGTTTGTGAAAAGAGAGTACCGCTCTGGTTGGACATTAGGAATGTAGTTTTAATTTGTATTTATTCTGCTGTTATTGCTTAGCAGAAATCAGCACTATAAGATAGCTGATAATTATATTCATCCGATGATATATCTGGGTATACAGCCTGGCTATTCATCGGATGTTTAGTTTAAGCTTTATTGCTTTAAGAATACTTAGCTAAACAGTTTTAACTCCATGTGCCTTTTCACTACTAAACCGGCCTTAAGCCGTAATATTAGCCCTGCACCAATAAATTACATCCTCTGATATCGCTATTATCATATCTTCCCAAAATTTCAAAGCTGCCATCATGAAATGTTCGGCCAAGATCTTGAGTGGCTAAAAAAGAGCAGGAATTGATATTTGCTAGGTCAATAATGTTGATGCCTCCTGTTTGCTCATGAGCTAATAAGCTTAGCGGATCATTCGTATCCCGGGTAATTACCTTCATCCATGGTGGACAGTGAAAGATGCCTCCGCCCTTTGAATAGGCCTGTGATAACAGTTCGGTCATTCCATATTCAGAATGTATCACGGGCACCCCAAATCCTTCACAGAGTATTTGATGGAGCTCTGTTCTAAGTATTTCCTTTCTTTTGCCTTTCATTCCGCCGGTTTCCATGACAATTAGTTCAGGAAATTCAATGGAATGGCTCTCTACAAAATCAAGCAATGCATAGGTAACACCTATTAAAAGGGTAGGTATTTTACTTTCCTTCAGCTCAGTAAGTGTATCTGCTAATGATTGATGATTGTATAAAAAATATCCACTCTTTAACGGATTGCTAAGCTCAATAAAATCATTGACCATATAAATAAGCGAGGAACCCTCCCGTTCCTGATAGGATGGGAGTAGAGCCAGAATAGCGTATTTGCTAATATCTCCATAAAATAATTGGAATGCTTTTCTATAGCTTTCAATATAAACTGAGATATCTTTTACCAGATGTTGACTTTGAACCATTCCGCTAGTGCCCGAACTGCTGAAGATTTCATCAGCAAGTGCTGTACCGCAACATATTTTCTGACTTTTGAAAAATTCAATGGGTAAATAGGGGATACTCTTATGGTCTTTTACCAGGTCAAGCTTAATGCCAAGATTGGCAACAAACCGGCCATAAACTTGGCAATGTTGTACCTGATATTTAAAAACCTCAAGTGATATTGCTTCAAATTCCTGAAAATCAGAAATTGAAAAAATACGATCGGTGTCTATATTATCCACGCTCAAAGATACGAATCCTTTTTTAGGCTGTCGATTTTAGCTTATTTGAAATTAAGAATACAGGAATATAAAGTTGAATTCTATTTTGAAATTTTAGCTTTCAAATTTATATGTGCCCTGCTAAACAATAGTATTATTATTTCTTGATTCCTGTTGTTTCTGTAATTGCATCCTTTACAAAGAATCCTGCTAAGGCAGAAAATCCAGAAGCAAGACCCCCAATTATTCCAGTTAGTAATAAAACGATTATCCAGTTCATTGAACTATCCGGAAAATTTAACATGGTTCCAACGCGGTTAGCTAAAATATTTTCATTAGGGATAGTTTGAATTAAACCAGCCACAATCCAAACTAGAAAGATGGCAAAGAAGGCCGAACCAAAAGCATTCTTTCCGGAGCTTGCTTTCCACGCCGCCAACCCAAATGCAAGCGGTGCAATGATCCACCAGGGTAAGAATAGTTGTAAGATCAGGGAGATTACTGCAATAAGTAGGAATAACATGATTTTAAATATTAAGCGTTTAATTGTAATTTCTTTAATGGTATTGAGCTAAATTTAGTGATGAGTGAATTTCCAGGTAGATATAATCCGGTCAGATTTTTCATTTTTTGCCTTTAGGAAAACTAATTCGTTCAATTTACCTTCCGACCAGGTGTCTACCATGTCATCAAAATAATAACTTCCAGGATTCCCCGATTCTCCACCCGGAAAAACGCCATAGGCTTTAACATTCTTGCCCAGGGCAACGATCATTCTCCATGAAGGACCATTATTTTCGCTAACAGCATTCACTGAAGTTTTTGATCCACCATTATTTAAGAATTTGGATCCGAATCCAGCTATTTTAGCAAGATGCGGAACATTGGTATGCTTTAAATTGCCCCATGCCCAATCTGTATTCATCGGGCCAAACTTACGGTTTAAACTATCGACGGCAAATTTAAACGCGGCATTGACAACATCTGAACGGGTTTCTTTTTTAGCTGTTTTGATGTTATCATACCATACGGCATCTGGCTCATTAAGGAGCATCTCTACATTTCTGTCGCGAGAGGGGAATCTCATTGGAGTTTTTGGATCTCCAAAATCATCCTGCCAAATTTGTATGGCCAAATTTTTATGCCATAGTTCAAATATACTGGCACCAATTTCATCGGCATTGAAAAACTTATTCCATTTACTGACGATATTAAATGCTTTGCGTTCGCTTGCATTTAATTTCTCAGTATTTACTAGACGTATTAATGTTGGCATAATATTCTCGGCAAGAATGCTATAATTGTCATTCTGCAAATTCTGAATACTGTCAATATTTGCCTGAGTCATTACAGAAAGCCGTTTATTTATTCTGTGCGCGCGTTCATAACCTGAATACTCCCAGTTGATATAATAAGGGTAACTTGGATCATTTGGAAATTGGTTGGCAGAACTTACAAAATTTCTTGAAGGATTCTTTATTGTAGGATTGTGTTCTGCTGGAATTCTTCCTTGCCAGTCATTGGCCGGATCTGTTCCATCAAGCAAGAATTTACCTTGGCCACGCCATTTAAGCGGCAGATAGCCATTTGGAGTAATAGCAATATCATTTTCGGCGCTGGCAAATATGAAATTTTGTGCAGGAGCTGAGTAATAAGTTAGTGCCTTTCTGTAATCAGTATAATTTTTTGCGCGATTAAGCATGTAAAATGTTCGGTTATCATTTGACCCATCATGTGCTACCCACCTGAGTGCATGTCCGGTGGGAATGTTATTGATCTTCGAAAAATTATCTGGACGCTGTTGGCTGGTATACACTACCGGGCCATGATGAGTGTACAATACGGTATCAGTTAGTGTACTGCCTCCCTTTACCTTAATTGTTTCTATTCTTAATTTTACGGTATTCCATTTATTATTATACCAGTATTCTTTTTTTGTATCGTCCTTAAATTTAATAGTATACCAGTCTAAAACATCTGCTCCAACATTGGTAACTCCCCAGGCTACATCCTGATTAAATCCAATGATAATACCCGCAGCACCAGGAATGGAAACTCCACAAGAATTCATATCTGAAGAGGCTAATTGTATTTGATACCAAATAGAAGGCAGAGTGAGGTCAAGATGAGGGTCGTTTGCAAGAATTGGATAACCACTAGCAGATTTTTTACCGCTAACTGCCCAATTATTACTACCTATTCCTTCTTCTATTTCTTTTGTTTTTATATTGAATGCAGTTTTATCTGATAAGTTAACTTTAGGGATATCCGGAATTTTTATCGGGTCAAAGTTCCATTTGGTTCCAGCAGGAATGATTGGGTCTTCTCTGAAAGGATAATCTGGAAATAGATTTTTTGTTATTTCAGGACCATACTTATTCAGAATATTATTCATGTAAAATTCATTTGATCCACCTGCAAGAGTAGCAGACATTAATTTTAACAAGAGTGCTGAATTTAGTGGCTTCCAGTCTTCAGGGGCATAATCCAACAGTTTAAATTCAAATGGATAATCAGCAGGCTTAAGGGAGTGGATATATGCATTGATACCAGCAGTATACGCATCCGTTATTTCTTTGATCTGCAGATCATTCATCATGGTATTTATCATATTTTCAGCGCCGAAAGTCATTCCCATTCTGCGTTGATAGCGGTCTAGTTCAATTGCTTTAGGGCCAACAACCTCCGAAAGGCGTCCGGATGCAAAGCGGGTTTGAAAATCCATTTGCCATAATCTGTCTTTTGCGGTAATAAAACCCTGAGCAAAATAGAGGTCATAGTTATTATCTGCGAAAATATGCGGCACCATCTGGTCATCGAACCGAATCTCAACAGAACCTTTTAATCCCTCAATAGTTAATTCCTTTTCCGGATTTTGTTTTTTGCCTTCAGCATTTTTCCAGAATCCTTGAAAAGGGTCGAGGAATTTGGCGAGAGGAGGAATGTCGCCAAATTTAGTATTCAAAACAATGATCAATGCAAGTGCAAAAAGTCCGGTTAGGACTGATTTAATTAGTTTCATAAAATTTAATAAGGCTTAAATATCCTAAAAAATAATGTGTTTTTCAAAATATTGTTTGTTAGTCGATATTTTAGTCATGACTAAATTTCAGCCTTTAGATGTATTTAATGCCATAATTTTACTATGCATGCATAATTAAAATTAAAATCAGCTTGTTTCAATTAAAATATTGCATTAGTTTTATTAATTATTTAAAAAATAACCAAAAATAAAACCGAGAATTATGAATAAAACATTTACTCGTTTAGCCTGTATTTTATTGTTACTTATTGGTACTATGAACATTGGATTTGCTCAGAATACAAGCATATCTGGAAAAGTAACTGATAAATTAACAAATGAAACATTACCAGGCGTGGCCATCACAGTGAAGGGCAAAACAATTGGAACATCTACAAATTCTGAAGGTAGATTCAATCTAAGTATTTCAGAAAAAACACCATTGACAATTGTAATTACTTACATTGGTTACAAGACCATTGAACAAGAGCTTGCCGGTTCAGTTTCTAATTTAGAGATCAAAATGGAATCTCAGTCTATTCTTGGTCAAGAAGTAGTAGTAGCCGCTTCACGTACCCCAGAGCGAATATTAGAATCGCCGGTATCAATTGAACGTTTCGGACTTGCAGCAATTCGTGAAACAGCCGCTGTATCATTTTATGATGCACTCAACAATTTGAAGGGTGTTGAAATGAGTGCTCAAAGTTTGACATTCAAATCTATTAATACAAGAGGTTTCAATTCAAATGGTAATACCAGATTTAATCAATACATAGACGGTATGGATAATCAGGCACCAGGCTTGAATTTCTCTGTTGGAAACATTATTGGTATTTCAGAACTTGACCTTGATAATGTAGAGCTATTGCCAGGTGCTTCATCTGCTTTATATGGTGCGGGTGGTATTAGCGGTACTATGCTGATGAGTTCAAAAGATCCTTACACTACACAAGGTGTTAGTTTCTCAATTAAAAATGGACTAAGTCATGTGAGTGATCCATTACAACCAGCAGCTCCTTTTAAAGAAGCAGGAGTTAGGGTTGCAAAAGCATGGAATAAATTTGCTTTCAAAACCACACTCTCTTTTTTAGAGGCAGATGACTGGCAGGCAGCAAACTACTCTAATTTCGACCGCACTTCACGTACTGTGAAATCAGGTGACAGAAATTCTGATCCGAATTTTGATGGTGTAAACGTATATGGTGATGAAGTGAATTCAAATATGCGTAACATAGCTAACTCAGTTCAATCAGCAACAAATGCTGGAGTAGCAGCAGCTACAGGTGGAGCAATTCCGAATGTAATTGGAATGATCAATGCTTCCCTTCCTCCAAACGCCACACCAGCTCAGATCGGTGGATTTTTAGGTAATTTCCCAGCAGCTTTGAGGCCTACAATTCAAAATGTTTTGCCTTTTAACTTTGGTTTACGAGCAGGATTGATACCTGATCAAATGGTATCTCGTACAGGTTATAATGAACAAAATTTAGTTGATTACAATGCCAAGTCTATAAAAACATCTACTTCATTACATTATAAATTAAGTAATACCGTTCAGGCTGTTTTGCAAGCAAACTGGGGTACTGGTACCACCGTTTACACTGGTTCTGACCGTTATTCTATACGTAATTTCAGTATAGGACAATATAAACTTGAAGTGAAGGGACAAGACTTCATGGTACGTGGTTACACTACTCAGGAGCGTTCTGGTGATTCTTATATTTCTTCCATACTTGGTAGTTACATCAATGAAGCCTCGAAAGCAAGTACTACCTGGTTTCCTCAATATGTTGGTAATTATGTAGGTGCTCGGGCTGCAGGTGCTCCTGATGGTCAGGCTCATACATTAGCTCGTTCAGCAGCAGATGTTGGTAGATTTCTGCCAGGAACTGCGCAGTTTGAATCTGCAAAAAATACAATTAAAAACACTAATCTCAGCTCTGGTTTAGGAGCCAAGTTCAATGATAAAACAAACCTTTACCATTATGAGGGTATGTATAATTTTACTAAAGCTTTGAAAGAAGCCTTTGAACTTCAGGTTGGAGCTTCATATAGAAGATATGATTTGAATTCTGGAGGTACTATTTTCGATGATCTTAACCGTGAAATTGATATCGATGAATATGGTGCTTTTGTTCAAATGGGTAAAAAATTGTCTGATGCATTTAAGTTAAGTTTCTCTGGTCGTTATGATAAAAACCAGAATTTTGATGGTCGTTTTACTCCAAGACTTACAGGAGTTTACACAGTAGCGCCAAATAATAATATCAGATTATCTTATCAAACAGGTTATCGTAATCCAACAACACAGAATCAATTTATCGATCTTTCAGTTGGTGGTGGTTCAACACGTTTAATTGGTGGTTTGCCTTCAAGTTTGGTGAAATATAATTTATATGGAAACAAGCCATTTACTGATGTGAGTTACCGTAATTTCTTAGCTTCTGCATCAGCAGGTGCGGCAAATCCTGCTTTACTTAAAACGTATTCATTCACCGCAGATGGAGTAAAGCCAGAGAGTGTAAAAGCTTATGAATTGGGTTATAAAGGTTTATTAGGTAGCAAAGTTTTGCTTGATGCCTACGGATATTATAACACCTATAGTAATTTCATTACCTCTGTAGAGGTATTCCAGCAAAATGGAACTTCTTTTACAAAGTTTGGTGTTCCGGTTAATGCAGAGGGTAATGTAACTTCTTATGGTTCTGCTCTTGGAATTGATTATTTAATGGGAAAATATAACCTGAGCGGAAATATTTCTTACAATAATATCGGTGATATCCCTGTTACTTATGTGAATGATTTTAATACTCCGAAAGTTCGTTATAACTTAGGTATCAGCAATCGCAACGTTGTTAAGAATGTTGGTATGAATGTTTCTTACCGCTGGCAGGATTCATTCTACTGGAATTCATCATTTGCAGCAGGCGCGGTTCCTTCATTCGGAACTGTTGATGCCCAGGTTAACTTGAAAATTCCTTCTGTTAATGGAATGATCAAAATCGGTGCTTCAGATCTTCTGAATAAATACTATGTAACCTCTTATGGAAATCCTGAGATGGGTGGTATGTACTATGTTGGATTTACCTTTAACCAATAATTTCTGAAAAATCATCTTTTTTAAGATGAAAAGCTGATTTTTTTAAATTTGTACAAATCCCGCTTCGGTTTCCGGAGCGGGATTTTTGTTAATTAGCTTTGGTATATTCTATATTTAATTCTTAACTCTACTGCTCAGCAGTGTTATGGGTTTGGTTTATTCAATGATTGGATTATTTTTTCTGAAGAGATCTGTTGGCATGGCTAATCCTAGTCGGGATTAATGAATCTCCCCACCTTGAGGTGGTCTGGTGTTGAAGAATAAGATTTAATTGAATGATTAATGTGATTTCGCTACAATTTTATCCATCATCTTCATTACGATAAGAGCATCAGCACCCGAGCATGGATTTGGCCCCTTATTCAGAAAATAATTAACTACTTGTTCAATCATAGGCTGCTGAACATGTTGTAAAGGCTCAAATGTAATAGATTTAGTATCTCCGTTCAGGCTAAGTTCACAGAAGTCGCTGAAAACACCAAAGCGTAATATGCCTTTCTTACCCTTAATTTCACAGAGGTCTTCTTCATTTTCTTTTTTTACATCGAAATTCCACAAACCATTAAACAAAATATTGTTTTGGAATCCAATTTCAGCACTCACATAATCGTCGGCATGATAATTTTTGCTTTTGTTTAGTGCCTGACCTTGTATGCTAGTGGGTTCTCCAAAAAAGTAAAGCATCAGGTCAAGCTGATGGGGTGCAAGATCATGGAAAAGACCACCGCCAGAAATGGCAGGATTTACTCTCCATGTTTCAGCTAAATTAGGGGAGGGGCTCATTGCCATTTTCATGTCTATTGAGATTATTTCGCCAAGTATTTTTTCATCAATGATTCGTTTAATTTCAATGAATCTAGGTTGTGCTCTTCGGTAATGGGCTACACTTAGTTTGCATTTAAATTTTTCAGCTGCCTCCTGCATTCTTTGGGATTCGATTGAGTTTAATGCCATTGGTTTCTCTACGTAGACTGGCTTTCCTGCCATGAATGCAGCCAGTGTATAGGCTGCATGAGAATCTGGAGGTGTAGCAATATAGATCGCATTGACCTCAGTGTCTTGTATCAATGATTCAGCATCTGAATACCATTTTTCTACATGGTGTCTTTTGGCATAATCTTCAGCCTTAAGCTTGTCGCGGCGCATAACAGCCGCCAGACTGGAGTTTGGAACTTTATTGAATGCGGGTCCGCTTTTCACTTCATTCACGTCACCGCAGCCAATGATTCCCCAGATTATTTTTTTCATTTTATGAATTTCACCTCGCTTATACACCCTAAAATAGAAATTATTATTTGTAAAAAAACCCTGTTCCGAAATTGAAACAGGGTTCTGATAGTATAAAACTTTCCAAGTATTTTTTTAGTTTACTTTACCGATATGCTGAACAAGATCAATCAGTTTGTTTGAATAACCCCATTCGTTATCATACCAGGCTACAACTTTTACGAAATGATCATTCAAAGCAATACCTGCTTTAGCATCAAAAATAGACGTACGTGCATCACCTAGAAAGTCAGTTGATACAACTTCATCTTCAGTATATCCTAAAATCCCCTTTAATTCACCTTCTGATGCGTCTTTCATAGCTTTTTTAATTTCCTCATAGGTTGCAGCTTTTTCCAAGCGTACAGTAAGGTCAACTACTGAAACATCTGCAGTTGGAACACGGAAAGCCATTCCTGTTAGCTTCCCTTTTAGCTGAGGTATAACAAGGGTAACAGCTTTGGCAGCACCAGTTGATGAAGGAATAATGTTTTGGTAAGCACCTCTACCACCTCTCCAGTCTTTTGCTGAAGGTCCGTCAACTGTTTTTTGAGTGGCTGTTGCCGCATGAACAGTTGTCATTAATCCTTCTGCGATACCAAACTTGTCGTTTAATACTTTTGCGAGCGGAGCTAAGCAATTGGTAGTACATGATGCATTCGAAACAATTGTTTGATCTGCAGTCAGATCCTTATGATTTACACCCATCACAAATGTTGGGGTATCATCTTTAGCCGGTGCAGATAGAACCACTTTTTTAGCTCCTGCCTGAATATGCTTTTGAGCATCAGCCTGGGTTAGAAATAATCCAGTTGATTCAATGATCACTTCGGCTCCAACTTCATTCCATTTAAGGTTTGCAGGATCTCTTTCTGCAGATACACGAATAGTTTTTCCATTGACAACTAAATTTCCATTTTCAACTTCAACAGTTCCTTTGAACTTGCCATGGGTTGAATCATATTTTAACATGTAAGCCATATAATCAGGTTCAACAAGATCGTTGATACCAACTACTTCAACTCCGTCTCTTTCAATTGCTGCTCTGAAAGCTAAACGTCCGATGCGGCCAAAACCATTTATTCCAATTTTCATTTTTATTAATTTTTGTTAGAGTAATATTTTAATAGATTATATATGGGCTCTCTAATAATAGAGCTTATTTCTAAATTATTATTTTTTGAAGCTTCAATCAGATATTCCTTAAAGCCCGCAGCTAACAAACCCATCATGTGGATCTGGCAATTGGGATATTGTTTTTTTAATGGAATAATATAGGTTTTAAAATAAAGGTCAAAACCATCTATTACCAATTTTTTAATGAATGGATCAGTTTTATTTTCTATCAAAAAGTCTGAAAAAGAGCTCAAAAATAATGCCGGTTGTTCTTGCCTGTATACTTTGTCGAGAATCTGTGTTCTGTCTAGGTCGTATTTTTTCTTGAATTTTTCAGCAAATTCAGCTGGCATCAGATCATTCAAATAGGATTTAAGGAGACGCCTTCCAAGCCAATTTCCCGAACCTTCATCCCCCAGGATGTATCCAAGTCCAAAGTTGTTTTCACAGATTTTTTTACTATCAAAATAGGCTGCATTTGAGCCACTTCCTAAAATGCCAATTATACCCTTTTCGTCGCCACAAGCGGCAAGAGCAGCAGCTTTAAGGTCATGTTCTACAACTACCTTACTAAAGCGGAAGAAGCTCGCCAATGCCTTAGTTACTATTTCCTGACGCTCTTTAGAAGATGCTCCTGCTCCGAAAAAGTATACCCAGTGAATCTTTTCTGCATTATTAATTAATTCTGCATTTTTATTGAGGAACTGGGTAATATGGCTTTCATCATTAAAAAAAGGATTTATTCCAGGAGTTTTAAACTCAGAAATTATTTTTCCTTTTTCTGCCAATTTCCAGTTAGCATTCCTTGACCCGCTATAAACTACCGCAATCATATATTAAATTGATAAAACACTCACCATCTCCATTAAATCATCTTCCAATTTAAAAAGAGATGAATTTAATGCCTCTTCTAGGGGGGTTAACACAATTGAATTACCTCGAAGTCCAATCATCTGACGGGTTTTACCATTGAGTAATTCTTTTACAGCTGCAAATCCTAATCTGCTAGCCAGAACTCTGTCAAAGCTGCTTGGACTACCCCCTCGCTGTAAATGCCCTAATATAGTGACTTTGATGTCGTAAAAATTAAATTTTTCTTTGACTTGTTCTGCAAGTTGATAGGCTCCGCCACTTTTATCTCCTTCAGCAACAATCACGATGCTTGATGTTTTTTTATTTTTTGCATCTCCTGATAATTTGCTGATTAGCTCATCAACTCCGGTTGCTCGTTCTGGTAGAATTACGGCTTCAGCACCGCCCGCAATTCCTGATCGTAAAGCAATACAGCCTGAATCTCGTCCCATAACCTCTATAAAAAATAAGCGGTTATGTGATGCCGCAGTATCTCTAATCTTATCAATTGCGTCAATTACTGTGTTTGTAGCAGTATCGTACCCAATAGTAAAATCTGAACCGTTAAGATCATTATCTATTGTACCTGGAATACAAATGGTTGGAATATTAAAACGGTTAGAAAGCCGTTCGGCACCTCGGGCAGTACCATCTCCTCCTATCGGAATAAGCGCATCGATTCCATATTCTTTTAAATTAGTATACGCTTTTTTTATGCCTTCATCAGTCTTGAATTCAAGGCATCTTGCTGTTTTGAGAATGGTTCCGCCTAAATGGATAATATTTCCTACTGAACGTGCATCCATATCCCAGAAATCACTTTCAAGCATTCCCTGATAGCCTCTGCGAATCCCAACTACTTCAATTCCGTAAAACACTGCTGTTCTTACCACTGCCCTGATGCAGGCATTCATACCTGGAGCATCTCCACCTGAAGTAAAAACTCCTATTTTTTTTATCACTGACAAACTTATTTTCAATAGTTTAACGCAAATATAGTGTGTATATTTTACACTAAGTAATTTTTAAATATTTTTTCACTCAGTCATCACTAAACCTCATATATTTAGTTTTTATTAAAAAAAATTTGGAAACGCTACTCCCTAAGTTTGATTCTGTATTTTCAATTGATTGTGTAATTTTTGGCTTCGATGATGGCGAGTTAAAGATACTTCTGATTGAACGAAATAAAGAGCCTTTTAAAGATTGGTGGGCATTGCCAGGATATATCGTTGAACAGGATGAAAGTATTGATCATGCTGCTGAGCGAATATTATATGAATTGACCGGACTAAGAGATATTTACATGGATCAATTTTACACCTTTGGCGACGTAAACAGGCATCCTCAGGGAAGGGTTATTACAGTAGCTTATTATGCTATGATCAGGTTGAACGGCAATAAAGAGCTAAGGCCTATTAGTAATTATGTTTCAAAAGCCGTTTGGACATCTGTTAACGATCTCCCTAAATTAGCATTTGATCATGAAAAGATCTTTTCACGTGGTTTCGAAAAGATAAGAAACAAGATCAGTTATCAACCCATAGCCTTTGAATTGCTACCTGAGAAATTTACGCTTACTCAATTACAGCAATTGTATGAAGTGATTCTAAGTAAGAAGCTTGATAAACGGAACTTCCGTAAAAAAATGTTGAATTATGGTATTTTGAAAGAGCTTGATGAAAAGCAAAAAGGCGTTTCGTACCGTGCTGCAAAATTGTATAAATTCGATAAAAGAAAATACTCCAAATTATTTCAGAAAGAGCTGACGTTTGGGAAGTGATTGCCAATCATGGGGCAATCGCTGTGGATCACACCGTAATTACTGTGTATTCTTAATCCGAAAATTCATCAGTCTGAACCATAGAGGTGGAATTAGAGCAGGCAATAACATACTTGCATATCCTCCAGGAAGTACCGGACTTGCAGGATAGTAAACCAATTTGTTAAATGGTTTTGCGGCATGAAAATGGTGGTCTGAATGACGACTCAGATCGATCAGGAAAAATCGACTGATGAGCTTATTGCTTTGCCATGAATGCATCTCATTCACCCGTTCATTATCATTCCTGCTCAAGCCATAATGTTCAATATAATTGGTGTATTCAAGTAATAGATTGGCAAAAAATGCCTGAGCTATCAGTGCAATAGAAATAGTCCATCCAGCGAGTAATCCGACACAGATTAAAACAGTGATATATCCTAATAAACAGCTTAGCATATAATTGTTCATGCCCAAAGCTGATTTTCCATTAGCAAGGCAACGTTGTTTTTCAAGTTGAAAGGATTGTTTGATTTGACCTGAAATAGAACGAATCAAATAGTGATAATAGTTTTCAGCAAATTTTGCAGTTACAGGATCTGAGTCTGTTCCCACATATTTATGATGAATTTTGAGGTGATGGATATAAAAATAGGGGTTGAATACGGTGAAAAGCAGGAATCTTCCTGCAAAATTCCAAATTTTATTTTTTCTGTGAATGAGTTCATGGGCTACAACTATGGCTAAAGTGCCTGAGGCTGCACCTGTAGACAGTGCTGCAGCTATAATCCAGTACTGTTTTATTGTACCGGTATAGACCCCATAAATTAAGCTAATTATGGATAGAAATTGTGCAAAAACAGAAAGGAACATCAGAATTTCAGGGAGTTCATCTTCCACTGCATCATCATTCGTTTGGTCTTCGGGAAGGACGATTTCTGCGATTCCCAATACAACAAAAGTAAAGATGAAATTCAATAAACTTAACCAGCCACCATTTATGTTTCCATAAATAACCAATAAAACCGGAATTAAATTGAGAAAATACTTCCAGTTTCTGAATGATCTCTTTTTAGCTGTGATTTCTGAATTCATTATTTCCTTTCTGCTATTAAAAGAATTTTATTTGAGGTTTTTGCCCTACTCTTATTTATTGGAAGAATTTCCGATAA
This sequence comes from Pedobacter schmidteae, assembly GCA_945901155.1. GTDB lineage: Bacteria > Bacteroidota > Bacteroidia > Sphingobacteriales > Sphingobacteriaceae > Daejeonella > Daejeonella schmidteae_B. The sequence goes on along the minus strand of CAMDKO010000011.1, from coordinate 18,605 downwards.
ATAAAGCGCCTGTCATTAATGCAAAATCTTTAAATAAACTGCCCATTGAATTTTGATCTCCACCTAAAACCGCTGGTAAATGGATAGTTGCAATGAAGACAAGCATTAAAGCTCCAAGTAAAAAACCTGCCATTTGAACAGATTTATTTAGAATAAAGCCTATAGCTCCAGCAATTAACAAAACACCTGTAACGTAAACCCAGATAACTCCACCTGGAACATATGCTGGAACCATTCCCTGCATTGCGGTAGCATTCATCAGATGCATAACTCCAAATACCGCAAAGGGTATTGCAAAAAGAACTCTTAAAAGGCCATTAGGAATAATTTGATTCATTTTTTTTTAGGTTTAAGTTTAGAATTCAGTTAATTATACTATACCTAATTTAAATAAAATCAATCAATTTTTATTTTTTTTCTTTCCAGAAAAAAGGATCATGATAAGGCCTCCAGAAGCAATAAGTGCCCAGCCCATCCAACGGTAATGAATAACTCTGCTTGCAGCTGCTGCAAGTTTTTTAAAGGGTATAAAACTGAAATAATTATCCACCTTGAAATAAACAGCAACAAAGGTGAAACCCAAAACCAGCAGTGTAGACCATCCGCAAAAGCGTAAAAGGCCTCTTTTATTGCTTGCTGAGGCAATTAATGCCAGAGTAGCTAGGGTATAAATTATCGCAGCCAAAACTGTGTCCAGATCCCAATAATTCCAGTTTCCAATAATTGGAATATGAAGCATAGGTGATAAACCACCTGCAATTACCAGTAATGCACCAATTATTCCTGCATAATTTTTTAATGTCATAGCAATTGGAATTAGCCTTTAAGAGCAGATTGAGGATTATTTCCTTCTGTTAACTCCATCTTCTCTGCAAAATGAGCGCAATAGTCTCGAAGATCTTCAACAATCGCTTCTTCTCCTGTTGCACGAAGAAAACTATCGCCCATGGTCTGCAAGGTCTCATAAAAGAATCTTTTCATCTCATCTACTGGCATATCTTTGGTCCAAAGGTCAATACGTAAAGAGTTTTTGTAGCTATGATCCCAAAGTGCAAGCATCATCGATTTAACAGGAAGTGCTTCTTTTGTTTGTGAGTCAGTAGATTCCCATAAAATATTTTCAGGGATGTTTTGATCATCAAGTTCTATAGTGAGTTTTATTTCGGCTTTTTTCATTCGTATTTGAGGTAATAAGTAATAGGTTATAAGTTATAAGTAATAGGTTATAAGTAATAAGTTTTTACTCGATAACTATGGGTTGTTAATTTTAAATAAACAAGTTGATTAGTGCAATCAATATAACCACAAAGATGAGAAATAGAAATTCAATTAACCAAATGCGTTTTAGCTTTGTTATATACCTACGAAATACCTGATCGGTGATCAAACACAGAATTATCATAATAAATAATGGTACTCTCCCCAATTCAGGCATCCCTTTTACAACAGGAATAGTGGGCAGATATATAGCACTGACAATTAATAGGGCAACAACAATATTAAGCGGGGTTAATCGCAGATTCATTTTTTCTTTTTATCTTTTTTATGAACAGCATCAAATTTGATGCTTTTTTTTCTGCGGGCTGCACCAGGCTTATTATTTCTGACCTTGGCTTTCGGTTCAGCTTTGACTTTTTTGACTCCTTTTGAATTTTTGGCCTTTTTTTCATGGAATGCACCTTTAAATTCAGGATCATTCCTTCTTTTCTGAAGATCAATTTCTCTGGCAATATCCTGACGTTCTTCGTAAGGTGTATCATCAATAAATACATCTTCAGGCATTTCTGACAATGGAATTATCTGTCTGATCAGTTTTTCAATCTTTTCAACATAGTATTCCTCAGACGGGCTGCAGAACGTAATGGCATCGCCAGTTTGCAAAGCACGTCCGGTACGGCCAATGCGGTGAACATAATCCTCAATGATAATCGGTACATCAAAGTTGATCACATGACTAACATTAGTAACGTCCAGTCCGCGTGATGCCACATCAGTAGCAACCAAAATGCGTATTTGACCTTCTTTAAATGCATTGATTGAATTGATTCTAGTATTTTGCCCTTTGTTAGCATGTATTACCCGAACCTGTTCAGCGCCATATCTACGTTCCAGAAAATGAAAAATATTATCAGCTACAGTTTTGGTTTTACAGAAAATAATTAGACGTGTAAAATCTTCTGTGTCTTTTAAAAGATGCTGAAGCAGGTTAAGTTTGGTTTTTAAATTAGGTACTTTATATAAAACTTGACTTACAGTATCTGCCGGTGTTGCTTGGGCTGCTACCTCAATTAAAGTAGGATGTTTTAGAAAATCACCTGAGATTTTATGTACCAACTCACTCATAGTGGCCGAAAATAAAAGATTTTGGCGTTTTCTTGGAACTACTTCCAGAATCCTGTGGATGGAGCCGATAAAGCCCATATCCATCATCTTATCAGCCTCATCCATAACAAGGAATTTGAGGAATTGTGTATTGATGTTTCCTTCCAGGTAAAGGTCTAGAAAGCGTCCAGGGGTTGAAATAATGATATCGACTCCTTTTTTTAATTCAGCAATCTGTGTTTTGGGTCCCAGTCCTCCAAAAAGTACCACTGTACGTAAGTCGGTGTATTTGGCAAATGTTTTAACATTTTCCTCAATCTGCATAGCCAGTTCACGGGTAGGAGCAATGATCAAAGCTCTTGCATCTTTACCCTGGGCAAATTTTAGCTTCATCAGTATTGGCAACACAAAGGCAGCAGTTTTGCCTGTTCCAGTTTGCGCAATTCCCATAATATCCTGTCCGGATAAAATTGGCATAATCGCCTTTTCCTGAATGGGTGTTGGTAAAGTATAACCCGCATCTGCAACAGCATTCAGGATCTGTTTGTTCAGCTTAAAATCTTCAAAAGATATTGACATTTGGCAAAGATACGTGTTTGATTTTATGTGGTATCTCTTACCTTCAAGCTTTTATATTTTGGCCCTTAAATTCAATTCTTTGATATTTTTTTAACCAGGTGGTTATTTTAGGATTGAATATTTTTTTTAAATAATATAAAATTTCAGATCATTTTGTAATTGTAATTGTTTAATAACTAAGGAAAAAAATTCCGAAATTGCAATGATTTTAGATTATACCTAATTCATTCAGCATGGCTTCAATTCTTATCAAATCTGCAACTATTGTTAATGAAGGCAAACTAGTTGTTGCGGATGTTTTTGTTAAAAACGGAATCATTGAACAGATCGGTATAAGCCTTGATCATCATGCCGATCAGGAGATCAATGCAGAGGGGCTTCACCTTTTTCCGGGATGTATTGATGATCAGGTTCATTTCAGAGAGCCTGGCCTAACGCATAAAGCCGACATATTTACAGAAAGCAGGGCAGCTATTGCTGGGGGGATAACCTCTTTCATGGAAATGCCTAATACAGTCCCGAATACCCTAACTCAAGAATTATTAGCCAACAAATATGCCATTGGAGCACGCAGCTCAGCAGCCAATTACTCTTTTTTTATGGGTGCTGGCAATGATAATCTAGACGAAGTGTTAAAAACCGACCCTAATAATGTTTGCGGGATTAAGGTATTTATGGGCTCATCTACAGGAAATATGCTGGTAGATAATGAAAAGACTTTGGAAGGGATTTTTAGTCAGGCACCTATACTTGTTGCCACCCATTGTGAGGATGAAGCTACCATACGTACAAATACTGAGCGTTTTAGAGCGCAATACGGTGATGATTTAAGCCCAGAAATGCACCCCATGATACGTAATGCTGAAGCATGTTATATTTCTTCTTCTTTTGCCGTTGGGCTTGCTAAAAAGTATGATACTCGATTACATATTCTTCACATATCTACTGCTATCGAAACCGCATTATTCGATAATACTTTACCTCTGAATAAAAAAAGGATTACTGCTGAAGCTTGTATTCATCATTTATGGTTCTCTGATGCAGACTATGAAAAAAAAGGAAATTGGATTAAATGGAATCCTGCTATTAAAACTTCTAAAGATCGGGAAGCAATTTTCCAGGCGGTATTAGATGACCGTATTGATATTATTGCTACAGATCATGCGCCTCATACAATTGAAGAGAAATCACAGCCGTTTAGTAAAGCGCCTGCTGGTGGTCCGCTTGTTCAGCATGCATTAATTGCAATGATTGAATTTTATAAAAGAGGTAAGATCAGCTTAGAGAAAATAGCAGAAAAAATGGCGCATAGTCCGGCAATCTGTTTTCAAGTAGATAAACGGGGCTTTATTCGGGAAGGTTATTGGGCCGATCTGGTATTGGTCAACTTGAATAAACCTTATGTAGTTAGCAGGAAAAATGTTTTAGCAAAATGTGGATGGAGCCCCTTTGAAGGCGAAGTGTTTGGTTCAACTGTGATTAGTACTATTGTCTCAGGTAATTTAGTTTATGAAGATGGGATTATTAAGGATGGAATTTTTGGAAAAAGATTGGCATTTAACCGTTAAATCTTCTAGCTTATTTTGGCCAGCAAAATGTTTTTTTCTTTGGTAAATAAAGTAATTGCGAGGATAAAACCTATGCATCAGGCTGAAGATCAATAATTTGTTTTTATTATTCAGTCATCTGAAAGCCTTTTTCCCTTAAAAATAGTATGAAATCACTTGCCGACTGGTCAGTGTATCCCACATGCCTTAACATGGAGATCAGCTGTCCTCGGTGAAACGTTGAATGATTCATACAATGGAGAATGATTTCCGCATTATTTTGACTAAATTTTTTACCCTTTAGGTTTATATAATCGGTGCCTGAAGTGAAAAAATTTTCATCTTGAGAACTTGCGAAATCAATAAAATCACTTGAATTTTTTCGGACAAGCTCACAAATATTATTTAGGTTTCCTTCGATGTCAAGGTTGTGCATGTGAGGAATATTTTGTCCGTTAAGTCTTGATAGCCATGTCTGTTCACCATCAGCAATGTGCATGATTATCTTTTTGATAGTCATGTATTCATTTTGTTTATTGACAGCTATATCCAGTTCGTCAATTCCTGCCAGATACTTACACATTTTTTCATTTGCCCATTGATTATATTCAAGATAATTGATCAGTAATGATTTCATAGTCAGGCCTATTTATTTCCTTAAATTTACAATTTTTTATGTTCTTTTATCTGTCAAAAACTAATCAGATTGTAATAAAATCTCAAATTATCTGGAATAGTTCTGTATTGAAACTAAACTCGCTACCTTTGCGCCTTGTTGAAATTGTTTATGGCTAAAGTATCTATTAATATTGCAACCGGATCTATACAGAAAGAGGAGTTAATTGTTGGGATAGACCTGGGTACAACCAATAGTCTGGTAGCATTTATTAACCCCGAGGGTAATCCGCAGGTTATTAATGATACTGGTAAGGGATTACTAGTGCCCTCTGTGATTCATTTTCAGCCTGATGGAAGCGTACTTGTTGGAAATGAAGCCAAAGAATTTCTAATTTCAGATCCTCAAAATACCATCTTTTCTGTCAAACGTCTCTTAGGCCGCTCTTATCAGGATATTGAAGCGCATAGCGGTTTGTTTTCATACAAAATTATTGACGACGACACTGAAAGTCTGGTTAAGATCAATGTTGCTGATAAATACTATTCGCCAATTGAGCTTTCTGGAATGATTCTTAAAGAGCTAAAAGAAAGAGCAGAGCATGCACTCAAAACAGTGGTTAATAGAGCTGTTATTACTGTTCCAGCCTATTTTAATGATAGCCAGCGTCAGGCAACACGCGATGCCGGAAAACTTGCCGGATTGGATGTTCTTAGGATTGTGAATGAACCAACAGCAGCCAGTTTAGCCTATGGGATAGGACTTGATCCCGAACAGGAAAAGGTTATTGCTGTTTATGACCTTGGTGGAGGAACATTTGACGTTTCAATTTTAAAGATACAGAATGGAATTTTTGAAGTGCTCTCCACTAATGGGGATACATTTTTAGGAGGTGATGATTTTGATCAGTCAATAGTAAATTATTGGGTAGAACAAAATCAGCTTCAGGATTCTACAGGTGATTCTTCCTTGAATCAAGCTTTACGCCTGAAGGCAGAAGAAGCCAAAAAAGCACTGACCACACAAAATCTTTTCAACGGATTTATTGGAGAAATTCCATGTGCGATTACTAAATTGAAGTTTGAAGAACTCATATCTTCAAAAGTTGACCAGACCATACAATGTTGCAAAAATGCATTAAAGGATGCAGGATTGGGTATTGATGATATTCAAGAGGTGGTCATGGTTGGTGGATCAACACGAACTCCTCTAGTAAAATTGCAGGTTTCCCAATTCTTTCAAAGAGAAGTGCATGATCAGATTAATCCGGACGAAGTTGTTGCCTTAGGTGCTGCAATTCAATCTGATATTTTAGCCGGAAACAGAAAAGATATTTTATTACTCGATGTTACTCCACTCTCTTTAGGAATAGAAACCATGGGTGGACTCATGGATGTAATTATCCCCAGAAATGCAAAGGTGCCTTCAAAAGCAGGGCGGCAATATACTACATCAATCGATGGACAGATCAATATGAAAATTTCTGTATATCAGGGGGAGCGCGATCTGGTTGGCGAAAACCGCAAGCTGGCAGAATTTGACCTCAAAGGAATTCCGGCTATGCCCGCAGGTTTTCCGAAGGTGGATATTAATTTTAAGCTAAATGCCGATGGTATACTAACGGTTGAAGCCGTAGAATTACGATCTGGTGTAAAGCAAGAAGTTGAAGTAAAACCAAGCTATGGCTTAACGGATGAGCAAGTAGAGAAAATGCTGATTGATAGTGTCGAAAATGCAAAAGAGGATGTCAGCAAAAGAATGCTGATAGAAGCCCGCACAGAAGGTGAACAAATGGTTTATACTGTTGAACGTTTTTTAGCTAAAAACACAGAACAAGTCTCTGAAACTGAAATTGCCGATACCCAAAATTTGATTCAATCTCTCAAAAATGCTTTAGGCTCTGGCGATAAAGATCTAATTCTAAAAAGTATCGACGAGTTAAATGAATTTACTCGACCGTTTGCCGAACGGCTGATGAATACAGCTATATCTACTGCGATGAAGGGGAAGGCGATTGAGTGAAGGAGGAGGACGGAGGTCTGAGGTCTGAGGTCTGAGGTCGGAAGTCTGAGGTCTGAAAAAAGCAGAAAATTTCAATTAGCACTAAACAGTCTTTGATCTTTGCTCTTGGTTCTTGGCTCTTGGTTCCAGTTGTCAGTTGTCTGTTATCAGTTGTCTGAGAAATGAGGTCTGAAGTCTGAAGTATGAAAAAAGCAGAAAATTTCAATTAGCACTAAACAGTCTTTGATCTTTGCTCTTGGTTCTTGGTTCGGTTATCTGTTGTCTGTTGTCTGAAGTCTGAGGTCGGAAGTCGGAGGTCTGAAGTATGAAAAAGGCAGAAAATTTCAATTAGCACTAAACTGTCTTTGCTCTTGGTTCTTGGTTCTTGGTTCCAGTTACCTGAAGTCTGAAATTCATTGTTTAACCAACCTCGCCACATACTTCCCAATAATATCAAATTCAAGATTTACGGTATCACCCTTTTTTATTTGCTGCATATTGGTATGCTCATAAGTATAGGGGATAATGGCTACAGAAAAGGAATTTTCTATTGAGTTTACTACGGTCAGACTGATACCGTTAACACAAATTGACCCTTTTTCAACGGTTACATTACCTTCTGAAGGGTCATATTTGAATGTGTATTCCCAGCTTCCTAACTTATCATTTACTTCGGTACAGATTCCTGTCTGATCTACATGCCCTTGTACGATATGCCCGTCGAGTCGACCATTCATTTGCATGCATCGTTCAAGATTAACAAAATCTCCCTCTTTAAGTTTTCCAAGATTTGATTTGTTCAGGGTTTCTGCAACAGCAGTAATGGTATGCGTTCCATTTACCATTGCTACTACTGTTAAACACACACCGTTATGAGCAACAGACTGGTCAATAGTTAGTTCATTTGAAATACCTGACTCAATTATCAGATGCAGGTTATTCTGATCTTTTCTAAGATCTAATACCCTGCCTATTGTTTCTATTATGCCTGTAAACATATTTGAGTTCCTGATTAATTAAAATTCTTTATTCTTTCCTATTTTTCTTCCATTGAGAAAGAACTGGATTGATGTCTATGCTTTTGTTATTGCCATTTTTTGATTCCATAAATGCAGCAGCAATCAGTGCGGCTATCATAGCTTCATCTTCATCTTCATGAATCAACAAGTGTTCCGGAGTAAAATATTTGCTTACAAAATGAGTGTCAAAATTCCCGGATACAAAAGCCTCATGCTGCATCACAAATTTTCCGAATGCCAAAGTAGTTTGTATTCCTGTGATCTGGTATTCATCAATTGCACGGATCATTCGTTCTATAGCTTCGGTACGATCTTTTCCATAACTCACCAATTTGGCAATCATGGGATCGTAATAGATCGGAATATCCATCCCTTGCTCGAACCCATCGTCTACCCGAATGCCAGGGCCTTTTGGGGTAATATAGGTTTGTAAATTACCGATATCAGGAAGGAAATTGTTTGCCGGATCTTCCGCATAGACTCTTAATTCAATGGCATGACCTTGTATCTTCAAATCTGACTGGGTAAAACTTAATGCCTCTCCACGCGCAATACGTATTTGTTCCTTTACTAAATCAATACCGGTGATCATTTCCGTTACCGGATGCTCCACTTGCAAGCGGGTATTCATCTCAAGAAAGAAAAAGTCAAGATTTTCATCCAGAATGAACTCAACAGTTCCAGCACCCGTGTAATTACAGGAGCGAGCTGCATTGACCGCACTTTCGCCCATTTTTTGTCTTAATTCTTCGGATAAAACGGAAGAAGGAGCTTCCTCAACAACCTTTTGATGTCTCCTTTGTACAGAGCAATCGCGTTCAAAAAGGTGGACAATATTGCCATAATTATCTCCTAGAACTTGAATTTCGATATGCCTTGGCGAAGAAACATAGCGTTCAATAAAAACAGAGCCATCTCCAAATGCAGATGTTGCTTCAGAAACAGCCAGGTCCATTTGTTCAATAAAATCAGAAGCCTTTTCAACGATCCTCATTCCCTTGCCACCGCCACCGGCAGCTGCTTTGATAAGAATTGGGAAACCAATTTCTATTGCTCTGTTTTGAGCCACACTAATGTCAGTAACCGCTTCTTCTGTTCCGGGAACCATTGGGATATTATAAGTTAATGCTGCAGCTTTTGCAGATAATTTATTACCCATGATCTCCATGGCTTCAGGCGATGGTCCGATAAGGATTAGTCCTGCGGCTTTGACCAGTCTGGCAAATGCTGCATTCTCTGATAAAAATCCGTAACCTGGATGAATGCCTTGTGCACCCGTTTTTAGGCAGGCATCGATGATATTCTCTCCCAACAAATAAGATTGGGCCGATGGGGCGAGTCCGATGCAAACAGCCTCATCTGCGTATCTTACATGCAGCGCATTGCGATCAGCCTCAGAGAATACTGCAACAGTTTTGATGCCCATCTCGCGCGCAGATCGCATTACGCGGAGGGCTATTTCTCCCCTGTTGGCTATCAGGATTTTTTCCATGTATGCTTAAACTTTTAGATCGATTGCAATAAAGGTAAATTCTGTATGATTATTATGCTGACAATGTCATTTTAACTAGTTCAATCAATCAATTAATGAATTTTCTTTAAGGTTTGTACAGTTTGATCGATCATGGAATCACTTATATCTAAGTGGGTAACAAAACGGATCATTTGTTTGCCAAAGGTATTACCCTTGATTCCATAATCATTTAACTTTTTAACGAATTCTTCTGGATCATGCTTTTCATGCAGCTCAAAGATCACAATATTGGTATCAGCTGGCATGCAGCTTTTCACATAAGGCAAACTCATCAAAGTCTCTGCAAGTATTTTTGCATTTTTATGATCATCTTTCAACCTCTTGATATGGTGATCAAGGGCATATATTCCCGCTGCAGCAAGAAATCCTGCCTGGCGCCAGCCACCTCCAAATACTTTACGGTTGCGTTTTGCTTTTTGGATAGTTTCTTTACTTCCCAAAAGAACTGAACCTACCGGCGCTCCGAGGCCTTTTGATAAACAAACAGAAATTCCGTCGAACATTCTGCCGTATTCTTTTGGATCATCTCCTGTTTCTACCAGTGCATTGAAAATTCTTGCTCCGTCAAGATGCAGGCTCATATTTTTTACTCGGCATAGATGATAAATCGGCTCAATTTGATCAAGGGTATAAAAGCTTCCTCCACCACGATTTACTGTATTTTCAAGTACAACAAGACTGCTTTTTGGGTAGTGAACATTATCGGGATTGACATTTGGCTCTATGAGGTCGGCATTTAAACGACCCCTGTCGCCATACAATAAACGAACAGATGCGGATGAGTTAAAGGCAATTCCACCACCTTCATAGCGGTATACATGGGCTGTTTCATCACAAATCACCTCGTCCATCGGATTGGTAAAGCATTTAATACCAATCTGGTTGGTCATGGTTCCTGAAGGGCAAAACAATGCATCTTCCATACCAAATAAGTCTGATAGCTTATTTTGGAGTGCGTTAACAGTTTCATCTTCTCCAAATACATCATCCCCAACTTTTGCGCTAAACATGGCGTCCAGCATTCCAGCAGTTGGACGCGTAACTGTATCGCTGCGCAGGTCTACGATCATTTTATTATCATTCATGCCTAAAAATAGATTTTATCCTTGTTATCTGGAATTTTTTGTTGGAATTAGCATCACTTGCTTAAATTTCAAACTTGTTTTTTTTAATAAATCCGTATAAATTATGGTTGATAATGCAATGAAAACGTTATTTACTCATTTATTACCAAATCAATTAGCTGAATATTGCATAGTGTTCTATTGACAATAAGTATTAATTCTTACATTTAACCTTTTATAATAATTTAATTATGATCATAATTGCTGACGGTGGTTCTACTAAAACCAATTGGTGTTTATTAAATGAATCTGGTCAAAAGATCTATTTTAACACAGAAGGGTATAACCCATACTTTGTAAGTTCAGACTATATTGTAAAATCTCTTTTAAAGGATCTTCCATCTGATCTTGATCTGACTAACGTGACCGAGCTTAACTATTATGGAGCTGGTTGTTCAACAGAAGATAAGTTGAAAATCGTTTCAGATGCAATGGCAACGGTATTTACTAAGGCTAGTATTTATATAGGGCATGATCTACTTGCGGCAGCTCGTGCATTACTCGGATTGGAAACTGGCTTTGCCGCAATTTTAGGAACAGGCACGAATACCGGATTATATAACGGAAAAGATATTTCATTAAACATTGATTCAGCTGCCTATATTTTAGGTGATGAGGGCAGTGGTTGTTACATTGGAAAAAAATTGCTGACTGATTACATTCGAGGATATATGCCTGAAGTTGTTAGAGAACGTTTTTGGGAGACCTATAAATTAACGCCTGATGAAGTTACTGATCAGGTTTATACCAAACCATTAGCCAATCGTTTTTGTGCGAGTTTCAGTAAGTTCGTGTATGATAATAATGTGCATGCAGAGTATTCCAGAAAAATTGTGAAAACATCTTTCGTTGACTTTTTTGAAAATTTAGTCAGCCATTATCCCAATTATAAAGATTACACATTTAATTGCATTGGCTCTGTTGGGTATAATTTTAGAAATGTACTCGAAGAAACGGCGACAGACTATGGCATGAAAGTAGGAAAGATCATTCGTTCGCCTATAGATGACCTTGTTCGTTATCATGTTGAATTAGCACCAAGGTAATGCGATGCGGGGCAAGCTCGCATCCACATTACACTAGCTATTCTTGATTTACATAGATAGATTTCGGCTCCTTTGGATAAAATATCGAGGCTAAACGCTAAAATTTATACATCAAGCTTGACTGTCCGTTCATATTTATTCTTGTTTCATGTTCAAGTAACCATTGCTTTCGCCATAGTCCGGCAGAGAATCCAATTAATTCTCCATTGCTGCCTATTACTCGATGACAGGGTATAGCGATCAACAGCTTGTTCTTTCCATTGGCAGAGGCAATTGCTCGAATGGCTAATGGTTTTTTCATTCGTTTAGCCAGAGCTGCATAGGTGATGGGTTTGCCCGCATCAATTCTTTGCAGTTCATTCCAAACATTTTTTTGAAAATCTGTACCTATTTGAAGTATTGGGAAATCAAAATTGTTTCTCTTGCCTTCAAAATATTCGATGAATTGTACTTTAGCTATTTCAGTGATCTTATTCGGATTTTGATCTGTTAATTGATCCAGAAATTTTATTGAAAACACCTCATGCTCATTTGCATTGATGCTCAATAGCCCAATCGGACTTTCTAGTAAAGAGGAAAACATCCTTACAAATTACAAAGAAATATTCGAATTGGCTATAGAATACCTGAAACTGAAATTCAAAGTATATATTTGCTTTGATGGATTTAATCAACCAGGTAAAGTTCCTGATCCGTAAAGAGATCATGCTTGAGTGGCGTTCAAAATACGCATTGAATGGTATACTATTGTATGTAGTATCTACTGTTTTTGTATGCTATCTGGCTTTTCGGGAGATTAGCAGTGCCCCAACATGGAATGCCTTATTCTGGATCATCATGCTTTTTGCTTCAGTAAATGCAATTACAAAAAGTTTTATCCAGGAAAGCAGGGCTAGGCAACTCTATTATTATACCATTACTAGTCCACAGGCAATCATTATCTCTAAGATAGTATACAATATAATGCTGATGCTGTTACTTTCAGTCATTGCTTTGGGATTTTATACCCTAGTTTTTAAAAACCCCCTTGGCGATCCATTGTTCTATATGCTTGCTGTATTGTTAGGCAGCATCAGTTTTGCATCAGTTTTTACCATGATATCTGGTATTGCATCTAAAGCAAGTAATGGAGGAGGCTTGATGGCTATTTTAAGTTTTCCGGTAATCATACCTTTACTGGTTGTGCTGATCAAATTGTCTAAAAATGCGATGGATGGTTTAGACAGATCGGTTTCTTACGATGAGATTGGAGTTCTTTTGGCTATAAATGTTATCGTCGTTACTACTTCTTTATTGTTATTTCCTTACCTTTGGCGTGATTAAAATGCAACATTATGAATAAAATCTGGTGGAAAATTTTGGCTATAGTTCTTGTACTATTCTCCATTGTCGCAGGTTTTTTATTTCATGTTCCAGCCAAGCCAATTCTTAACGAAACTATCCGGAATATTCATTTTCATGTTCCTATGTGGTTCTCCATGATTGTGATGCTGACCGTTTCTTTTATTTATAGCATCCGCTTCCTTAAATCATCCAATGAAAATGACGACTTGATGGCAGTTGAGAGCGCCAATGTGGGTATAATATTTGGAGTACTTGGCTTAGTTACCGGTGCAGTTTGGGCTAAATTTACTTGGGGAGAGGCCTGGAGCAATGACCCCAAACAAAATAGTGCCGCAATTGCACTGCTCGTTTATCTGGCTTATTTGGTTCTTAGAAATGCACTTGAAGAAGAACAAAAAAGAGGAAGGATCTCAGCTGTTTATAATATTTTTGCTTTCCCAATCATGGTAGTATTATTATTTATACTACCCCGCATGACCGATTCACTTCATCCCGGAAACGGAGGAAATCCAGGCTTTAATACCAAAGATATGGCTCCTGAATTACGTCCGGTATTTTACCCTGCAGTTCTTGGATGGATATTGATGAGTACGTGGATTACTACCATCAGGTACCGTATCCGGAAAGTTGAGAATAAACAGCATGAAAATAATTAATAATTAAAAAGAGATTAGAAATAGTTTTGATAAGCAATCCAATTAAAATATAAATTCGAGCATCATGAAAAGTTTTATCCTAACAATCTGTTTAATGCTATCCTTTTCTTTGATCACTTTAGCTCAGAATTCTAATGTAGTTGATATGGCCAGCGAACTAAGAGAGTCGGGTAAGATCTATGTTGTGGTCATGGTTATTGCGGTTATATTTATTGGATTAGCAATTTATCTGTTCTCAATAGATAATCGATTAAAAAAAATCGAGAAGCAAAAATAACCTGAAATCAAGGTTTAAATTCTTTTATTGTACTTTTTCCTGTGCCTGTTTAAATTGTACTTAATACACTAAGTAATTTTGATTTCTAGTATCAGTTTTTTTCTATCAACTTTGCAATACTAAACCAATTATTCAAATTAATTAATTTTATGGCTAAGTCTATAGACGCAGCGCACTCAGAAACTTCGTTTTTTGGTGACGTTTGCCAGTTTTTTGATCATGCAGCACAATTTACTTCCCACCCTGAAGGATTGCTTGACCAAATTAGATCATGTAATAGTGTTTATCGTTTTCGTTTCCCAATTCGAAGAGGGAATGGTTTCGAAGTAATTGATGCCTGGAGAGTGGAACATTCGCATCATAAATCACCTACAAAAGGGGGCATTCGATACAGCGAAATGGTTAATGAAGATGAGGTAATGGCACTTGCTGCACTCATGACTTATAAATGCGCGATTGTAAATGTTCCATTCGGTGGGGCTAAGGGAGGAATAAAGATTAATCCAAAGGAATACACCTTGGCCGAACTTGAAACGATCACCCGCAGGTATACTGTTGAATTGATTAAAAAGAATTTCATTGGTCCAGGAATTGATGTTCCTGCTCCAGATTATGGTTCTGGGGAGCGTGAAATGAGTTGGATAGCTGATACCTATCAAACTATGAATCCCGGACAGCTCGATGCTCTTGGATGTGTTACTGGAAAACCTCTTGCTTTGCATGGCATTGCAGGAAGGAAAGAAGCAACTGGACGCGGTGTGGCTATTGCCATCCGTGAATGTGTTGACATTGCCGAAGACATGAAGAAATTAGGTCTTTCTGCCGGTATTTCAGGAAAGCGTGTGATTGTACAAGGCCTAGGTAATGTAGGATTTCATACCATCAAATATCTTCTTGAATTTGGTGCTACTGTTGTGGGTATCTGTGAGTTTGAAGGTGCAATATATAATTCATCAGGTTTTAATTTGGATGAAGTATTTGCTCATCGTAAATTAACAGGATCAATACTTGAATTTTCTGGATCTCAAAAAGAGTTTAAAAATTCTGCCGAAGGATTAGAGCAAGATTGTGATATTCTTGTTCCTGCAGCTCTTGAAAATCAGATCACTATTGCAAATGTTGCACATATCAAGGCCAAGATAATTGCAGAAGCAGCAAACGGACCAACAACCCCTGATGCAGCAGAAATATTGATCAAAAGGGGATGTATCATCATTCCTGATATGTATTGCAATGCAGGTGGAGTCACAGTGTCTTATTTTGAGTGGCTTAAAAATTTATCGCATGTTGCTTTTGGAAGGATGGATAAGCGTTACGAAGAAAATGCAAATCTCAATTTGGTGAATATGGTTGAAAAAACTACCGGTGTTTCTCTTGATGCAACCCAGAGAAGTATGATCATCAAAGGGGCTTCAGAGCTTGAATTAGTTAATTCAGGATTGGAAGATACCATGATCAGATCATATCATGAGATTAGAGAGGTTCAGCTCAGTAACTCTAAAATTGATGGACTTAGAACTGCAGCTTTTGTTAGTTCAATCGATAAGGTGGCGGTATCGTATATGAATATGGGTATCTGGCCTTAATTAATCGGCCTTTTTTACTATTTTAGAGCGGATTTTTACTAGTTCGCTCCAATTTATTTAGAATGGTTCTAATATAGAAACAATCTTGTTATCTTTGCTCCATGAGTTTACTATTTCGTACTTTTGTACTTGCATTTAATTTTATTATTTAAAGCAAATCCATGAAAAAAAGTTCTATAGCCGGAATTATTATAATTGCATTAGCGATCGGTATTATAATTAGTACTTATGCAGATTCAAGCACTTATGGCTCATTTACTGATGCTAAAAAATCTGAATCCGAACTGCATGTTGTGGGTCAGCTAAATAAGGAGAAAGAACTTTTTTATAATCCTCAACAAGATGCCAATTACTTTGCTTTTTATATGA
Organism: Pedobacter schmidteae; assembly: GCA_945901155.1. Classification (GTDB taxonomy): domain Bacteria; phylum Bacteroidota; class Bacteroidia; order Sphingobacteriales; family Sphingobacteriaceae; genus Daejeonella; species Daejeonella schmidteae_B. The sequence goes on along the minus strand of CAMDKO010000011.1, from coordinate 2,585 downwards.
GAGATAATCAGGGTCTGGAAAGTAAAGTAGTATTCAATGGTTCCAAACCGCAGGATTTTGAGCGCTCTGAGCAAATAGTATTAACTGGTAAAATGATTGGCAATGAATTTCATGCCTCGAAAATTTTAATGAAGTGCCCTTCTAAATACACCAAAGACGAGGTAGAAGTTACTGAAGTATCTGCTTCAACAGCAAAAATTTAACGTTTAAATGGAAATACAATACATTGGAGAAAACCTTCTTCCAGGGAAGATAGGTCAATTCTTCATCATTTTATCTTTTTGTACAGCGTTGCTGGCAACCATCTCTTATTATTTTGCTACTACCACCAATCTCTCAAAAGATTCTCTTGTCAGAGCAGGTTCTGATGGATGGAAACGAATTGCAAGAATTGCTTTCCTGATCAACATTGCTGCAGTAATTGGTATTGGCTCTTCTTTATATTTTATTATTTACAATCATTTATTTGAGTATCACTATGCTTGGGCTCATTCATCTAAAATACTCCCGGTTTATTATATTATTTCCTCGTTTTGGGAAGGTCAAGAAGGTAGTTTTTGGTTATGGATGTTCTGGCAGGCTGTTTTAGGTTTTGTAATTCTTAGAAAAGGTAAAAGCTGGGAAAACTCAGTAATGACCACTATTATGCTTTCACAGGCCTTTATAGCTTCTATGCTTGTTGGAGTTGAGGTTTTTGGATTCAGGATAGGAAGCTCTCCTTTCATATTACTTAGAGATGCGGTTCCCGGACCAATCTTTCAGCGAGGCGATTATTTAAGCTTGCTTACAGATGGAAATGGATTGAATCCATTACTTCAAAATTACTGGATGGTGATACACCCGCCAACCTTGTTTTTAGGCTTTGCATCCATGATTGTTCCATTTGCCTACGCTATTGGCGGCCTATGGGAAAAAAGATATGCGGATTGGGTTAAACCCGCATTGCCATGGACATTGTTTGCAGTTATGATCTTAGGAACGGGTATAATAATGGGTTCATTCTGGGCTTACGAGGCCTTGAATTTTGGGGGTTTCTGGGCTTGGGATCCAGTTGAAAATGCCTCAATTATTCCCTGGATGACTTTAATAGCAGCGGTACACGTTCTGATAGCCTATAAAAATTCAGGCCATTCCTATTTTACTGCTACTTTCTTGGTTCTAATTAGCTTTGTTCTGGTACTGTATGCATCTTTTTTAACCAGAAGCGGTATTCTTGGTGAAACATCCGTTCATGCGTTCACCGATCTTGGAATGTTCTGGCATCTTGTTTTATATGTATTGACCTTTTTGTTCCTTTCTGTAATATTTTTGGTTATTCGTTGGAAAGAACTTCCGATTACTAAAAAGGATGAGGAAACATACTCTAGAGAGTTTTGGCTTTTTATTGGTGCTTTAGTTATATCAATTGCTTGCCTTCAGATTTTGGCAACCACCTCAGTTCCGGTATTTAACGCCATTTTTGGAACGGAGATAGCTCCTCCTGCAAATGTAATTGCTCATTACAATAAATGGCAGGTTCCATTTGCGGTAGTTATCGCATTTATTTCAGCATTCTCACAATTCCTAAAATATAAGAAAACAGAACCCAAGAAATTTTTTGTAAGTATTTCTGTATCCCTACTATTCTCCTTATTTATTACTGCTGGAGCGGTTTACATCATGAATATCTATACCAATGTGATGTATATTATTCTTACCTATGCTTCTGTGTTCTCAATTATTGCAAATGCCAGAATACTTGGAGATGCATTTAAAGGGAAATGGCGATTGGCAGGATCTGCTGTAGCTCATATTGGTTTTGCCATGTTATTGGTTGGGGCATTGGTTGCAGCCGCCACTAATAAAATAGTTTCAATTAATAATACAGGTATTGGCTTTGGTGATGAATTTGCAAAGAGTAATAATCCTCGTGAAAATATAATTCTTTACAAGGATGAGCCGGTTAAAATGGACAGGTACACAGTTACCTATCTTGGCGATTCTGTTGAGGGAGTAAATACGTATTACAGAATCAATTACAAAGTTATTAACGAAGAAACCGGTAAGATAAAAGAAAACTTTACCTTATATCCCAATGCTCAACAAAATGCTAAGATGAGGCAGATCATCGCTTCTCCAGATACAAAGCACTATTTATTCCATGACATATATACCCATGTAAGTAGTGTGCCATTAAAGGAAGAAGATCATGAAGATCATGATGGTCATTCTGATGATGAAAGTTATGAAAAGCCACTAACTTATGAGATCAATGTTGGCGATACTGTCAGATTTAAAGAGGGTTATATTCTTGTTAAAGGGATTAATCGCGACGCCAAGATTCAAAATATCCCTGTAGGTGACAGGGATATTGCGATTGGCTTGCAGTTAGAAGTGAATTCTGATGGTAAAGTATATCCATCTGAACCGATTTATCTACTTAAAGACGGTTCAAAATTTGACTTTGGTAAAAAAGTTGATGAAAAAGGGTTGAAATTTCGTTTTACTAATGTCTTCCCTGACCGAAATAAGTTAGAGCTAATGGTATACCAAAAGCCTAAGCCTGAAAAAACATGGGTGGTGTTAAAAGCAATTGAGTTCCCTTA